>NZ_JBHVCP010000007.1:0-201989 GCF_042803315.1 Streptomyces sp. NPDC057424 | reverse complement strand
CGCCCACCTGGCGGGCGGCACGACCACGCACAGCTCCTCCGGCGCCCCGCACACACCAGCCCCGCAAGCTAGGCGGGGCGCCGGACGGAACCCCCAACTCTTCTGCACTACCTTCCGCCGGGTCAGGCGGCGAAGGAGATGATTCACGTGTCCGCTACGCCCGTGCTGGCGTTGCGCGGGGTCTCCAAGCGATTCGGTGCCGTCCAGGCGCTCACCGACGTAGAGCTTGAGGTCCATGCCGGTGAAGTGGTCGCCCTGGTCGGCGACAACGGCGCCGGAAAGTCCACGCTGGTCAAGACGATCGCCGGCGTGCACCCCATCGATGACGGCGTCATCGAGTGGGAGGGCAAGGCCGTATCGATCAACAAGCCGCACGACGCCCAGAATCTGGGCATCGCGACCGTCTACCAGGACCTCGCGCTGTGCGACAACATCGACGTCGTCGGCAACCTGTTCCTGGGCCGGGAACTGCGCCGCCGCGGCGTCCTCGACGAGGTGGAGATGGAGCGCCGCTCGCGCGAGCTGCTCGACACGCTGTCGATCCGCATCCCCAGCGTCCGCATCCCGATCGCCTCGCTCTCCGGCGGTCAGCGCCAGACCGTGGCCATCGCCCGCTCCATGCTCGGCGAGCCGAAGCTGGTCATCCTCGACGAGCCGACCGCGGCGCTCGGCGTGGAGCAGACCGCACAGGTCCTCGACCTGGTCGAGCGGCTCCGTGAGCGCGGCCACGCCGTGGTGCTCATCAGCCACAACATGGCCGACGTGAAGGCGGTCGCGGACAAGGTCGCCGTGCTGCGCCTCGGGCGCAACAACGGTGTCTTCGAGGTCAAGTCGACCTCACAGGAAGAGATCATCTCCGCCATCACCGGTGCCACGGAGAACGCCGTGACCCGCCGTGCGGCGCGCACCAACGGGGAGGCTCAGAAGTGAGCATCGACAAGACCTCCACGCCCACGGACGAGCACATCGTGGAGAACCCCGAGGCCGCCGCCGGTTCCGACACCGCCGTCGACCCCCGGCTGCTCGTCCGGGAGCAGGGCTTCGCCGGCTACCTCAACGAGTTCAAGCGGAAGATCCGCGGCGGTGACCTGGGTTCGATCCCGGTCGTCGTCGGCCTCGTCGTCATCTGCGTCACGTTCCAGAGCCTGAACTCGGCGTTCCTGTCCGCGAAGAACCTCAACGACATCTCCGTCGCCATGGTCGCGACCGGCATGATGTCCATCGGCATCATCTTCGTGCTGCTGCTCGGGGAGATCGACCTGTCGGTCGGCTCGGTCAGCGGTGTCTCCGGTGCCGTCTTCGCCGTCCTCTCCATCACCCACGGCGTCAACGAATGGCTCGCCCTGCTGATCGCCGTCGTCGGCGGCGCGGCGATCGGCGCCCTGCACGGCTTCTTCTTCGCGAGAATCGGGGCACCGGCCTTCGCGGTCACCCTCGCGGGGCTGTTGTTCTGGAACGGCTTCATGCTCCAGATGCTGGGCCAGAACGGCACCATCAACATCGACAGCGAGGGCGTGGTCGGGCAGCTGACCACGTACTACTTCTCCGACGTCGCCGCCGCGTACGGCCTGGCGACGCTCGCCGTCGCGGGCTACTTCGTCTCCGCGTTCCTCGACAGCCGCCGGCGGGAGGCCGCCGGGGTCCCGTCCCGGCCGCTGAGCGACATTCTGCTGCGTACCGGTCTGCTGGCCGTCGTCGCCTTCGCCGCCGCGGTCATGTTCAACCAGTACAAGGGCCTGCCCCTGGCTCTGCTGCTGTTCCTCGTCGTCCTGGTCGCCATGGACTTCCTGGTGCGCCGTACCCCGTACGGCCGCAAGGTGTTCGCGCTCGGCGGCAGCGTCGAGGCGTCCCGCCGCGCGGGCATCAACGTCGTCGCGGTCCGTGTCTCGGTGTTCGCCCTCGCGGGCCTGTTCGCCGCGGTCGGCGGCCTGTTCTGGGCCTCCAAGATCGCGGCCGCCAACCAGAGCGCCGGGGCCGGCGACCTGCTGATGAACGTCATCGCGGCGGCCGTCATCGGCGGCACCAGCCTCTTCGGCGGCCGCGGCCGCATCTGGAACGCCCTGCTCGGTGTCATGGTGATCACCTCGATCCAGTACGGCCTGGCCCTCCAGGGCACCGGAGCGCCGGTCCAGTACATGATCACCGGTGGCGTGCTGCTGGCGACCGTGGTCATCGACTCGGTCACCCGCAAGACGCAGCGGACGGCCGGTCGCGCGTAACAACGCCGACGGACGTCCCGGAAGCTGTGCCCGGCACCCCTGGGGGTGCCGGGCACAGCCGTGTCGTAGAGCGGGCCGTAGCTGGGTACGGCAGATCGGGTGACGTACGACGCACCGCCCGGACACCTTCCACCGCGGCGGAACATTAGACTCGACAAGCCCGGCAACAGCTCTACTGCAAGGAGGCACGGGTGCCGCTGCTGACCCGTATCAGGGGACCGCGCGATCTGGACCGGCTCAACCCGGAGGAGCTGAACCAGCTGGCGGAGGAGATCCGTAGCTTCCTTGTCGAAGCGGTCTCCAAGACCGGCGGTCACCTCGGCCCCAACCTCGGCGTGGTGGAGCTCACCATCGCCCTGCACCGGGTCTTCGACTCGCCGAAGGACAAGGTGCTCTGGGACACCGGCCACCAGTCCTACGTGCACAAGCTGCTCACCGGCCGCCAGGACTTCTCGAAGCTGAAGATGAAGGGCGGCCTGTCCGGCTACCCCTCGCAGTCCGAGTCCGAGCACGACGTCATCGAGAACTCGCACGCCTCGACGGTCCTCGGCTGGGCCGACGGCATCGCCAAGGCCAACCAGATCCTGGAGCGCGACGACCACGTCGTGGCCGTGATCGGTGACGGCGCGCTGACCGGAGGCATGGCCTGGGAGGCGCTGAACAACATCGCCGACGCCAAGGACCGCCCGCTCGTCATCGTCGTCAACGACAACGAGCGGTCCTACGCGCCGACCATCGGCGGCCTCGCCAACCACCTGGCGACCCTGCGCACCACCGACGGCTACGAGCGGTTCCTCGCCCGCACCAAGGAGGTCCTGGAGCGCACCCCCGTCGTCGGGCGGCCGCTCTACGACACCCTGCACGGCGCCAAGAAGGGGCTGAAGGACTTCATCGCCCCGCAGGGCATGTTCGAGGACCTCGGCCTGAAGTACGTCGGGCCGATCGACGGGCACGACCTGGAGGCCCTGGAGTCCGCGCTCGCCAAGGCCAAGCGGTTCGGCGGGCCGGTCATCGTGCACTGCCTCACCGAGAAGGGCCGCGGCTACCAGCCCGCCCTCCAGGACGAGGCGGACCGCTTCCACGCCGTCGGCAAGATCCACCCCGACACGGGCCTGCCGATCGCCAGCTCCGGCGCCGACTGGACCTCCGTCTTCGGCGAGGAGATGGTCAGGCTCGGCGAGGAGCGCGAGGACATCGTCGCCATCACGGCCGCCATGCTCCAGCCCGTGGGCCTGGACAAGTTCGCCAAGCGCTTCCCCAAGCGGGTCTACGACGTCGGCATCGCCGAGCAGCACGGCGCCGTCTCCGCGGCCGGCCTGGCCACGGGCGGTGTGCACCCGGTGTTCGCCGTGTACGCCACCTTCCTCAACCGCGCCTTCGACCAGGTACTGATGGACGTGGCCCTGCACAAGTGCGGCGTCACCTTCGTGCTCGACCGGGCCGGTGTCACCGGCACCGACGGGGCCTCCCACAACGGCATGTGGGACATGTCGATCCTGCAGGTCGTGCCCGGCCTGCGGCTGGCCGCGCCGCGCGACGCCGACCAGGTGCGCGCCCAGCTGCGCGAGGCCGTCGCCGTCGACGACGCGCCGACCGTGGTCCGCTTCTCCAAGGGCGCCGTCGGCCCCGCCGTGCCGGCCGTGCGCCGGGTCGGCGGCATGGACGTGCTGCGCGAGCCCGGTACCGACCGGCCGGACGTCCTGCTGGTCTCGGTCGGCGCCCTCGCGCCGATGTGCCTGGAGATCGCCGGTCTGCTCGACAGGCAGGGCATCTCCACGACCGTCGTCGACCCGCGCTGGGTCAAGCCCGTCGACGAGGCCATGGCCCCGCTCGCCGAGCAGCACCGCGTGGTCGTCACCGTCGAGGACAACAGCCGGGTCGGCGGCGTCGGCTCGGCGATCGCGCAGGCGCTGCGCGACGCGGGTGTCGACGTGCCGCTGCGGGACTTCGGCATCCCGCCCCGTTTCCTCGACCACGCCTCGCGCGCCGAGGTCCTCGCCGAGATCGGCCTCACCGCGCCGGACATCGCCCGGCAGGTGACCGGGCTGGTCGCCAAGCTGGACGGCCGGTACGAGCGGTCCACCGCGGACGCCGTGGACTCGGTGGAGCCCGCGCGCGACTGACACTGCTGAAGGGGCCGGTTTCACCACCGCGAAGGGTGGTGAAACCGGCCCATTGGCGTGAATTCTTCCCCGCCTGGGCATACGCACGCTGCCCCCTCTCGATCATGTCGAGGACGACAAGCGTGGGAGGTACCCCGTGAGCAGTACCCTCTTCCGGACGAAGAAGGTCGAGCAGTCCATCCTCGACACCGAGGAGCCAGAACACGCGCTCAGGAAGTCCTTGTCCGCGCTGGATCTGACCGTCTTCGGCGTCGGTGTGATCATCGGTACCGGCATCTTCGTACTCACCGGCACTGTCGCCAAGGACAACGCCGGGCCCGCGACGGCTCTGGCGTTCGTCGCGGCCGGCATCGCGTGCGCCCTGGCCGCCCTCTGTTACGCCGAGTTCGCGTCCACGGTCCCGGTCGCCGGGTCCGCCTACACGTTCTCGTACGCCTCCCTCGGTGAACTGCCCGCCTGGATCATCGGCTGGGACCTGGTCCTGGAGTTCGCACTCGGTACGGCGGTGGTGGCCGTCGGCTGGTCCGGCTACATCCAGTCGCTCATGGACAACGCGGGCTGGGCCATGCCGACGGCCCTCGGCAGTCGCGAGGGCGCCGACGCCTTCGGCTTCGACGTCCTCGCCGCCGCGCTCGTCCTCGTCCTGACCGGCATCCTCGTGGTCGGCATGAAGCTGTCCGCGCGGATCACTTCGATCGTCGTCGCCATCAAGGTGACGGTCGTCCTCGTCGTGATCATCGCGGGCGCGTTCCTCATCAACGCTGACAACTACGACCCGTTCATCCCCAAGGAGAAGCCTGTCGAGGCCGGGGCCAGTCTCGACTCCCCGCTGATCCAGCTCATGTTCGGCTGGGCGCCCTCCAACTTCGGCGTGATGGGCATCTTCACCGCCGCCTCGGTCGTGTTCTTCGCCTTCATCGGCTTCGACGTCGTGGCCACGGCCGCGGAGGAGACCAAGAACCCGCAGCGCGACATGCCGCGCGGCATCCTCGGCTCCCTCGTGATCTGCACGGCGCTGTACGTCCTCGTCTCGATCGTCGTCACCGGCATGCAGCACTACAGCGAGCTGTCCGTCGACGCCCCGCTCGCCGACGCGTTCAAGGCCACCGGGCATCCGTGGTTCGCGGGCTTCATCAGCTTCGGCGCCGCGGTCGGCCTGACGACGGTCTGCATGATCCTGCTCCTCGGGCAGACCCGGGTGTTCTTCGCGATGAGCCGTGACGGGCTGCTGCCGCGGTTCTTCTCGCGCGTCCACCCGCGGTTCAGGACGCCGCACCGGCCGACCATCCTGCTCGGCGTGATCATCGCGGTCCTCGCCGGGTTCACGCCGCTGACGGAACTCGCCGCGCTGGTGAACATCGGCACCCTGTTCGCCTTCGTGGTCGTCGCCATCGGCGTGATCATCCTCCGCAGGACCCGCCCCGACCTGCCCCGGGCCTTCCGCACGCCGTGGGTGCCGGCCCTCCCGATCCTGTCGATCTGCGCCTCCCTCTGGCTGATGATCAACCTCCCCGCCGAGACGTGGGTCCGCTTCGCCATCTGGATGGCCGCCGGCTTCGTCGTCTATTTCCTCTACGGCCGCACCCACAGCCGCCTCGCGCGCGGCGAAGCGGGCGAGGAACAGCCGAGCGTGGGTGGCGGTGGCGGCACGCCGTAGGCGTCTGCCGCTCGCCGGGCGGCTGCGCCTGCTCGCCGGGTGCCGGGGCCACGGCGGTGGCGTCCGTCCTCGGAGACGGCGCGAGGGGGTTGCGTACCGGCGCACCGCCCGTCGAGTCGCCCACCGCTGCGGGCGGGCCCCCGGCACGGCCCCTTTGCGTCATCCGGCGGCTGTGGGGCCGCTGAGCCGCGGGCACTCGTGCTGCCGAGGGCGGCACGGGCGTGGGGTCCCGCCGCTCGGGCGGAGCCGAGAGCCTGGGCGAGGCACCCCGCTCCGCCGGGGTCGGCGGACCCACCCCGGCCGCGGTGCGACGCCGAGCCCTGAGGGGCCCTCACCATGCCCGCCCGGGTCGCGCGGCCTGGCACCGCGCCTCGCCGCGTTGCCGAGAAGCCCTGGTGGCTCCTCGCCCGAGCTCTCGCCTTCGCTCGAGCAGGGGGCACCCCCATCGAGGGCTCTCCGGCGCCTTGCGATGCACGGCACCAGACCACGCGACCTGATCGGACGCTCATGGTGAAAGGACCCCTAAGGGCGAACCGTCCGTGGCCCCGCCACTTCCGCCCCCAGCTCCCCGACCCGCCTCCGCAGCTCCCGGTCCGCCGTGATCACCAGGACGGAACGGTCACCGGCCGACGCGACCACCTCGACGATGTGATCGTCTCCATTGCCCGGAGCCGGGGACACCCGCACCCCCGGCACGGACTCCACCCCCCGCGCCGCCCCCTCGACCACCAGGACGATCTCCACCGGCCCGGACACAGCGGGAACCCCTTCCGACGCCAGCCGGTCCCGCAGCCGTTCCGCCGCACCGCGACGGTCCCGCCACCACCCGTCCGGCACCGACCCGACGACATTCGCGGCGTCGACGACGACGAGGACAGGCGCGTGGGCGTTCATGTGGCCAGGGTCGCACGGCAGATGGGCCCGGGGCAGGGGAGGGCGGGCGCGCCGGGCCCTGTCGGCCGCATAAAGTGAACTGGTGAACGGCGACTGGCTCATCCGCGGCCGCGACGGCCGCCTCACCGTCTACCTGCCCTCCGGCGAAGCCGTCCTGTGCCGTGCGGAACGCGGCCCCGCCGGCCCCTGGGAGGACGCTCCGCGCACCGTCGGCGGCAGCCAGAAGCTGCACCCGGGCGCGGCGGTCGGCCAGGGCGCCGACGGGTACGGTCACCTGGCCGCCTGGCGGCCCACCGTGCCGGGCGAGTCGGGGCTCGTGCACTCCACGCACTTCCGGCCCGGACTCGCGCCCCTGGACTGGGTCCCTATCGGGCACCCGGACCAGAAGGGCGACCGGACGGGCCCGCCGGCCGTCGCCGTCGACGGCGCGGGGCGCGGCTATGTCTTCGTCCGGAACAAGGGTGGCGGGGTGAGCCTGCGCAACCAGAAGGTCAAGGGCGGCTGGGGCGGCTGGCTGGACCTCGAAGGGCACGACGTCGAGGGGGAGTTGGCCGCCGTCACGGGGGAGTCGGGACTCGTGGAGCTGTATGCCTGCGTGCCCGGCGGGATCCTGCACTGGCAGCAGGAGGGGGACGGGAAGAAGCCGGTGCGGACCGAGGGCGTCGACGCCCCCGTCCGTCCGGGGACCCTGCGCGCGCTCGCCACGTCCACCGAACACACCACCCTCTTCTTCACCGACAGGTCGGGGGACCTGTGCGCCTGGCGCCCCGGTGAGAAGCCGGTGACCCTCCTGACGTCCGCCGGTCCCGGCCCGGTCTCCGCCGTACGGTGTGAGATCGAGGGGCACGACTGCACCGTGCTCGCACAGCGGTCGGCGAGCGGTCGTGTCGCCTTCGCCGCGTATCCGAGCGAGCAGGAGCCGGCCGGTGCCTGGTGGACCGAGTCCGGGCCCCGGCTGCCCGCCGACGCCATGGTCTCGGTGGCGCTCGACGAGCACGGGGAGGTCGTTGCGGCCTCCCTGTCACCCTCGACCGGGACCGTGCTGCTCACCCGGCGCAAGGACGAGCCGGGGCTCGCGCTGGAGGCCTGGCGGGAGATCTGACCCCACCAGAAGCGGAACCGCCCTCTTCATCTCGAGGCTCTTGTTCGTGGTCTGGTAGACCCGGTCGTTCGTCCGGCTCCTCGCCCCGGACGAGGTCGCCCCGCTTGTAAGCGGTGATCTTCTCCTCCGGCTTGCAGCTGGTCATCTCCGCGTCGAAGGAGCGGTCGTCGGACTGCTTCCGCTTCTTGTGGTCGGTGCGGAAGAGCTGGAGATCGATGCCCTTGCTGTTGGCGCCGGGCTCCAGGCTGCCCGCGGCGACCGTGAACCGGGCCTCCAGGTAGTGGTCGGCGGTGTCGGTGGGCTTGTCCATCGCGACGATCCGCTCCGCCACGTTCGAGCAGCCGAAGACGACGTTGACGCAGTTGAAGCGTACGAGGAGGGCCCGCGGCGCCGTCGGCCGTGAACCAGTGGGGGGCGGGTGCACGGATTGTTACCGTACGCCCCGCCCCCCTCCGGGGTGACGCGTTACGCCGGGACGCTCGCCACGCCCTGCGCCAGGAACCTCTTGCCGTTCACGCGCTCGGAGACACCCTCGCGGTCCAGGTACGGCGTGATGCCGCCCAGGTGGAACGGCCAGCCGGCGCCCGTGATGAGGCACAGGTCGATGTCCTGCGCCTCGGCGACGACGCCCTCGTCGAGCATGATGCCGATCTCCTGCGCCACCGCGTCGAGCACGCGGTCGCGGACCTGCTCCTCCGTCAGGACGGTGTCGCCCTGCTTCAGCAGCGCGGCGACCTCGGGGTCGAGCTCGGGCTTGCCGCTGTCGTAGACGTAGAAGCCGCGCTTGCCCGCCTCGACGACCGCCTTGAGGTTCGGGGAGACCGTGAAGCGGTCCGGGAACGCCCGGTTGAGCGTCTCGGAGACGTGCAGGCCGATCGCCGGGCCGACCAGCTCCAGCAGGACCAGCGGCGACATCGGCAGACCGAGCGGCTCGACGCCCTTCTCGGCGACCTCGACGGGGGTGCCCTCGTCGATGATGTTCTGGATCTCGCCCATGAAGCGGGTCAGGATGCGGTTCACGACGAACGCCGGGGCGTCCTTGGTGAGGACCGCGGTCTTCTTCAGCTTCTTGGCGACACCGAACGCCGTGGCGAGCGAGGCGTCGTCGGTCTTCTCACCGCGGACGATCTCCAGCAGCGGCAGGACGGCGACCGGGTTGAAGAAGTGGAAGCCGACGACCCGCTCGGGGTGCTTCAGCTTCGACGCCATCTCCGACACCGACAGCGAGGAGGTGTTGGTGGCGAGGATCGCGTGCGCCGGGGCGACCGCCTCGACCTCCGCGAACACCTGCTGCTTGACGCCGATCTCCTCGAACACGGCCTCGATGATGAAGTCCGCGTCCGCGAAGCCCTCGGCCTTGTCCAGCACACCGGACACCAGCGCCTTGAGGCGGTTGGCCTTGTCCTGGTTGACACGGCCCTTGCCGAGCAGCTTGTCGATCTCGGCGTGGACGTAGCCCACACCCTTGTCGACGCGCTCCTGGTCGATGTCGGTCAGCACGACCGGCACCTCCAGGCGGCGCAGGAACAGCAGCGCGAGCTGGCTGGCCATCAGACCGGCGCCGACGACACCGACCTTGGTGACCGGACGGGCCAGGGACTTGTCCGGGGCACCGGCCGGGCGCTTGCCGCGCTTCTGCACCAGGTTGAAGGCGTAGATGCCGGAGCGCAGTTCGCCGCCCATGATGAGGTCGGCGAGGGCCTTGTCCTCGGCGTCGTAGCCCTGCTGGAGGTCGCCGTTCTTGGCGGCGGCGATGATGTCCAGGGCGCGGTAGGCGGCCGGGGCGGCGCCGTGCACCTTGGAGTCGGCGATGAAACGGCCCTTGGCGACGGCCTGGTCCCAGGCCTCGCCGCGGTCGATCACCGGGCGCTCGATCTCGATCTCGCCCTTGAGGACGGTCGCGGTCCAGATCAGCGACTGCTCCAGGAAGTCCGCGCCCTCGAAGATCGCGTCGGCGATCCCGAGCTCGTAGACCTGCTTGCCCTTGAGCTGCTTGTTCTGGTTGAGGCTGTTCTCGATGATCACCGAGACGGCCTTCTCGGGGCCGATCAGGTTCGGCAGCAGGGCGCAGCCGCCCCAGCCCGGGACCAGACCGAGGAAGACCTCGGGCAGCGAGAACGCCGGGAGGGCCGCGGACACGGTCCGGTAGGTGCAGTGCAGACCGACCTCGACACCGCCGCCCATCGCGGCGCCGTTGTAGTACGCGAAGGTCGGGACCGCCAGCTTGGACAGCCGCTTGAAGACCTCGTGGCCGCCCTTGCCGATGGCGAGAGCGTGCTCGTACTCCTTGAGGATCTCCACGCCCTTGAGGTCGGCGCCGACCGCGAAGATGAACGGCTTGCCGGTGAGGCCGACGCCGACGATCTCGCCGTCCGCGGCCTCCTTCTCGACCTGGTCGATCGCGGCGTTGAGGTTCGCCAGCGAGGCCGGGCCGAAGGTGGTCGGCTTGGTGTGGTCGTGGCCGTTGTCCAGGGTGATCAGGGCGAAGCGCCCGGCACCCAGCGGCAGGTCGAAGTGGCGTACGTGCGCACTCGTGACGACCTCGTCCGGGAACAGCTCGGAAGCCTGCTTCAGAAGCTCGGCGGTGGTGCTCACTTGTCCCCCTCGAAGTGCGGGTTCTCCCAGATGACCGTCGCGCCCATGCCGAAGCCGACGCACATGGTCGTCAGGCCGTAGCGGACGTGCGGCTGCTCCTCGAACTGGCGGGCCAGCTGCGTCATGAGGCGGACGCCGGAGGAGGCGAGCGGGTGGCCGAAGGCGATGGCGCCACCGTACTGGTTGACGCGCTCGTCGTCGTCGGCGATGCCGTAGTGGTCGAGGAAGGCCAGGACCTGGACGGCGAAGGCCTCGTTGATCTCGAACAGGCCGATGTCGGAGATCGACAGGCCCGCCTGGGCCAGCGCCTTCTCCGTCGCCGGGATCGGGCCGTAGCCCATGACCTCTGGCTCGACACCCGCGAAGGAGTAGGAGACCAGGCGCATCTTCACGGGGAGGTCGTGCTCCCGCGCGAAGTCCTCGGAGGCGATGAGCGAGGCGGTGGCGCCGTCGTTCAGACCGGCCGCGTTGCCGGCGGTGACCCGGCCGTGCACACGGAACGGGGTCTTCAGCCCGGAGAGGTTCTCCAGGGTCGTGCCCGGACGCATCGGCTCGTCGGCGGTGACCAGGCCCCAGCCCGTCTCGCCGGCCTCGGGGGAGGTGCGGCGTACCGAGATCGGCACCAGGTCGGCCTGGATCTTGCCGTTGGCGTACGCCTTGGCGGCCTTCTCCTGGGAGCGCACGGCGTACTCGTCGGCACGCTGCTTGGTGATCTGTGGGTAGCGGTCGTGCAGGTTCTCCGCGGTCATGCCCATGAACAGGGCCGACTCGTCGACCAGCTTCTCGCTGACGAACCGCGGGTTCGGGTCGACGCCCTCGCCCATGGGGTGGCGGCCCATGTGCTCGACACCGCCGGCGATCGCGGCGTCGTAGGCGCCGAAGGCCACGGAACCGGCCACCGCGGTGACGGCGGTCAGGGCGCCGGCGCACATGCGGTCGATGGAGTAGCCCGGGACGGACTGCGGGAGGCCGGCGAGGATCCCCGCGGTGCGGCCGATGGTGAGTCCCTGGTCACCGATCTGCGTGGTCGCGGCGATGGCGACCTCGTCGATCTTCTTGGGGTCGAGTCCGGGGTTGCGGCGCAGCAGCTCCCGGATCGCCTTCACGACGAGGTCGTCGGCACGGGTCTCGTGGTAGATGCCCTTCGGGCCCGCCTTGCCGAACGGGGTGCGGACGCCGTCGACGAAGACGACGTCCCTGACGGTACGAGGCACGATGGCTCTCCTCCAGGGTCAGGATCTGCATTGCTGCTGCGATGCGCTGAGCGCGCGCTCAGGCCCCATGCTACTTATGAGTAACGTAGCTGCACAGTCCTGACGGGGGGAGCGGCGAACGTCACACCTTCGGGGGTGCTGTGGACCCTCTCGGCGTCAGGACGGGCGTGGGCACGGGGTGGGATCCGGCCGCCTCCTCACCACCCGTGATCACCGAGAGCAGCGTCCGGGCCACCTCCGCCCCGAACCCGTGCACGTCATGACTCATCGCCGACAGGGTCGGGTGCGTCAGCCGGCACAGCTGTGAGTCGTCCCAGGCCAGCAGCGACACGTCCTCCGGCACCCGAAGGCCCATCTCCGCCGCCACCGACAGCCCCGCCACCGCCATGATGTCGTTGTCGTACACGATCGCGGTCGGCCGGTCCGGCGACGAGGCGGTCAGCAGCGACCGCGTCGCCCGCGCCCCCGCGTCCCCCGAGAAGTCCGTCGCGACCTGCCACGCTCCGGCCAGGGCCAGCGCTCCGGCCGCCCCGTCGAACGCCGCCGTCCGGATCGCCGTGTGCCCGAGGTCCGCCGCCCCGCCCACCCGGGCGATCCGCCGGTGCCCGAGCGCGGCCAGATACCGCACCGCCTCCGTCACGGCCGTGGCGTCGTCCGTCCACACCGACGTGAGCCCCCCGGTCAGCGAGGGGTGCCCGACCGCGACCACCGGCATCCCGAGCCGCTCCGTCATGGCCACCCGGGGATCGTCCGCGCGGAAGTCGACGAGGATCGACCCGCCGATCTGCCGCCCCCGCCACCACGCCTCCTGGACGCCCACCTCCTCGTCCATGTTCCGTACGAGCCTCAGCAGCAGCGAGCTGGACTGCTCGGCCAGCACGCTCTGCACGCCCGAGACGAACTCCATGTACCAGGGCTCGAGGCCCAGCACCCGTGCCGGCCGGCACACGGCCAGCCCCACCACGTCCACCCGCGATCCGGCCAGCGTCCGCGCCGTGAGGCTCGGCGACCAGCCCAGCTCCCGCGCGGCGAGGAAGATCCGGTCCCGGGTGGCCTCCGACAGGCCCGGCTTGTGGTTGAACGCGAGGGACACGGCACCCTTGGACACGCCGGCGCGCGCGGCGACGTCCCTGATGGTGACGCGAGGGGGCGGCGTTGCCGTCATCGGGTGGGCTCCACGCAGTACAGGGCCGAACGGGCGGTCTCCGTGTCCGGAGTCTTCCAGCCGCGCACCCCGATGGTCACCTCTTCGCCCGGCAGCAGTGTGACCAGCCCCCGGTCGGCCCGCGCCCCCGGCTCCAGCCGGTCGGCCTGGAGCAGCAGGTCCCGCACCAGGGTGCGGGCGGTCACGGTGATGCCGCCCGGGGTGAGCGCGACATCGAACTCCGGCTGAGGGTAGGAGACTTCACGGTCCGGCACCGGGAAGTGCACCCCCCGCATCCCGTCCATGTCGGCGACCAGGAACTCCTTCGGCCCGTCGGGCGTCAGCTCCCGGGGCACCTCGACGCGCGCCACGGCCCGCACCCCCGCCACCAGTTCGACATCCGCCCGCCCCAGCACCTCACCCTCGACGGACCACCGTCGCAGCGTCAGCCGGCCCCTCCATTCCTCCGCCCCCTGGTTGACGGCGGCCAGCACCAGCGCACCGTCCCGCACCCGGAGCGTCAGCAGCCGGTCCGCGTACAGCCGCTTCAGCTCGTGGTAGAGCGGCTTCTCCCGGCCGTCCCCGTCGATCGCCGCCCAGGACGTCACCGGCCAGCAGTCGTTGAGCTGCCAGACGATCGTGCCCGCGCACACCGGCCAGTGCGCACGCCAGTGCTCGATCCCGGCGGCGACCGCCCGCGCCTGGTTGAGCTGCATGAGGTAGTGCCATCGGTCGAAGTCCCCGTCCGGCACGGCGAAATGCCGCTGGAGCCCCCGCTCCAGCTTGCCGTTGCCGTCGTCGGCCTTCTGGTGGTGCAGCATGCCGGGGGAGCCCGGCGCGAGTTCCTCCCCGGGCAGCGCCCGGCGCAGCGTGGCGTACGCGGGCGGCGCCTGCCAGCCGAACTCGGCGACGAACCGGGGCACGCTCAGCCGGTAGTCCGCGTAGTCCTCCCGGTTCCACACCTCCCACGAATGGTGGGTGCCGTGCGCCGGGTCGTTGGGGTGGTGCCGCCAGGACCCGGACCAGGGACTCCCCGCGGTGTACGGCCGCGTCGGATCCAACTCGGCTACCACACGCGGCAGAACACCCAGGTAGTAGCCCTCGCCCCAGGAGTCCCCGGCCAGCCGCGGCTCCCAGCCCCAGTCCCGGAAGCCCCACAGGTTCTCGTTGTTGCCGTTCCACAGCGCCAGCGACGGATGAGGCATCAGCCGTACGACGTTCTCCCGCGCCTCGGCCTCCACCTCGCCGCGCAGCGGCTGCTCCTCCGGGTAGGCCGCGCACGCGAACGGGAAGTCCTGCCAGACCAGCATGCCGAGCTCGTCGCAGGCGTCGTAGAAGTCCTCGTTCTCGTAGATCCCGCCGCCCCAGACCCGTACGAGGTCCACGCCCGCGCCGGCTGCCTGCTCCAGCCGCTCCCGGTAGCGCTCGCGGGTGATCCGGGACGGGAAGACGTCGTCGGGGATCCAGTTGACGCCCCGTGCGAAGAGCCGCTCGCCGTTGACGACGAGGGTGAAGCCGGTGCCGTGCGCGTCGGGCCGCCGGTCCAGCTCCACGGTCCGGAAGCCGATCCGCCGCCGCCACACGTCCAGGGCGTCGTCGCCGTGCAGCAGCGTCAACTCCACCTCGTGCAGCGGCTGTTCGCCGTACCCGCGCGGCCACCACAGCTCCGCGTCCGGCACCCGCAGCCGTACGACCCCGCCCGCCCCCTCGATCTCGGCCCGAGCCCGCACTCCTGCGACGGTCGCCTCCACGGCGAGCGGTGCCTCGACCCGGGTCCGCTCGACGTCGACGGCCAGCTCGACGACGCCCGTGCCCTCCTCGACGGTGACCAGCGGGCGCACCCGGGCGATCCGGGCCGTCGACCAGTGCTCCAGGCGCACCGGCCGCCAGATTCCGGCCGTCACCAGGGTCGGTCCCCAGTCCCAGCCGAAGGAGCAGGCCATCTTGCGCAGGTACTGGTAGGGCTCGGCGTAGGCGGCGGGCCGCTCACCCACCCGGCCCCGCACGGCCTCTGCCTCGGCGTAGGCGGAGACGAACCGCACGGACAGCCGCCCGGACAGGCCCGTCACGTCGAACCGGTACGAGCGGTGCATGTTCCGCACCTTCCCCAGCAGCCGCCCGTCCAGGGAGATCTCGGCGACGGTGTCGAGCCCGTCGAAGACCAGGTCGGTCTGCTCCTGCCCCCAGGAGCCACCGATCTCCCGCTCGTACGTCCAGTCCCGGCGCCCCACCCACGCCACCTCGGTCTCGTTGCGGCCGAGGAACGGGTCCGGGATCGCCCCGGCCGCCATCAGGTCGGTGTGCACGCACCCCGGCACGGTGGCCGGCAACGTGTCCGAGTCGTGCCGCAGGATCCATCCCTCGCCGAGCGGTGTGGCCTCCAGCATGCGCGCTCCCTTAACCGGTTCAGTGAAGAGTCGTGAGACGGTTTCGCATCGTTGGCGGGATTGGGACTTTACCGGTTGAGTCCGCGCTGTCAGAGTTCCGAACCAGCCATACCGCACGTGCTCTTCCGTCCCGAGTTCCCCTCCGCGAACGGAGCTGATGCACATGAACCGCCGAACCCTTCTCGCCCTCGCCGTGGGCGCAGCCCTGCTGGCCTCCGGCTGCACCGGCACCTCGGGCTCCTCCAAGGGCGCCGACGCAGAGGCGCCCGACGATCCCTCCAAGGTCGACGGGACCATCACCGTCCTCACCCACCGGACCGACCTCGTGCAGGACGGGACGATGAAGAAGTACGCCGCGGAGTTCAACAAGACGTACCCCAAGGTGAAGGTCGAGTTCGACGGCATCACCGACTACGAGGGCGAAGTCAAGATCCGTATGAACACGGAGAACTACGGCGACGTCCTCATGATCCCCGCAGTGATCGAGAAGAAGGACTACCCCAGGTTCTTCGCCTCCCTGGGCAGTCAGGAGGAGCGGAGCAAGAAGTACCGCTTCACCGACTTCACATCCGTCGGGGGGAAGGTCTACGGCCAGAGCCCGCTCGGTGCGGTCCCGGGGTTCATCTACAACAAGAAGGTGTGGAGAGAGGCCGGGGTCACCGAGTGGCCCACGACACCGGCCGAGTTCCTCGCCGGCCTCAAGGCGGTCAAGGCGAAGACCGACGCGATCCCCTACTACACCAACTTCAAGGACAAGTGGCCGCTCAGCCAGTGGACGGGCGTCAACGGCTCGGTCAGCTGCGACGAGCAGGCCACCACCAGGCTGGCCGAGGGCAACCCCTGGGCCGAGGGCGCCGACCTGCGGGTGGCGGACACGCTGCTGTACGACATCGTGCACGAGGGGCTCATCGAGAAGGACCCGACGACCACCAACTGGGAGGCGTCCAAGCCCAAGCTGGCCAAGGGCGAGATCGCCACCATGTGGCTCGGCTCCTGGGCGGTCATCCAGATGCAGGGCGCGGCGAAGCAGGCCGGCGCCGACCCGGACGACATCGGGTTCATGCCCTTCCCCGCCCAGAAGAACGGCACGTTCTGCGCGGTGACGTCGCCCGACTACAACCAGGCCGTCAACGTCCACTCCGAGCGCAAGGGGGCAGCCCGCGCCTGGATCGACTGGTTCACCGAGAAGTCCGGCTACGCGCAGGACAACCTGGCGCTGTCCCCCATCAAGGACGCCCCGTTGCCCGGTGTCCTGAGGCCGTACGAGGAGGCGGGGGTCAAGCTCCTCGAACTCGACGACAGCAAGGGCGCCGAGGTGAAGACGATCGAGAACCAGTCCGAGGTCGGCATCAACAAGCCCGACTACCGCCAGGAACTCGTCGACATGGCCCGCGGCGCCAGGAAGGGCGACCCGGACGACTACCTGGACGGCCTCGGCCGGAAGTGGACCGAGACCCAGAAGTCGCTGGGGCACTGATGACGGGCACGACGGAGACGGCGGCCGTCAAGGCCGCCGCGGGAGCGGCCGCCGCCCCCGCCCCGCGCCCGGCACGCCTGTGGCGCGGGGCCACCCCCTGGCTCTTCCTGCTCGCCCCGCTCACTCTGCTGATCGTCTTCACCTACGCGCCGATCGCCAACATGGTCGCGTACAGCTTCACCGACTGGGACGGAGTGAGCCCCGACCTGCGCTTCACGGGAGCCGGGAACTACACCGAACTCTTCACCCGCTCCGAGTTGTTCGAGGTCTTCTGGGTCAGCGGCTACTACCTGGCGGCCTCCGTGGTCCAGATCGTGGCCGCGCTCTACTTCGCCACGATCCTCAGCTTCAACGTCCGCTTCCGGAACTTCTTCAAGGGCGTGCTGTTCTTCCCGTACCTGGTCAACGGCGTGGCGATCGGGTTCGTCTTCCTCTACTTCTTCCAGGACGGCGGCACCCTCGACTCCGTGCTGAGCCTGTTCGGCGTGGAGACGGACCGCGCCTGGCTCGGCACCCCGACGTCGGCGAACACCTCCCTCGCCGCCGTCTCGGTCTGGCGCTACCTCGGCCTGAACTTCGTCCTCTTCCTCGGCGCGATCCAGTCGATCCCCGGGGAGCTGTACGAAGCGGCCGAATTGGACGGCGCGAACCGCTGGCACCAGTTCCGCTACATCATCGCGCCGGGCATCAAGCCCGTCCTCTCCCTCACCGTGATCCTCTCGATCTCGGGCTCCCTGTCGGTCTTCGAGATCCCGTACATCATGACCGGCGGTGCGACCGGAACCGAGACGTTCGTGATCCAGACCGTGAAGCTGGCGTTCCAGTTCAACAAGACGGGGCTCGCCTCGGCCGCCGCGGTCGTGCTGCTGCTGATCGTCCTGGCGGTCACCTGGGTGCAGCGGCGCCTCGCCCCCGACGACAAGGTGGACCTCGTATGACGCGCCGCGCGGTGACCCGCGTCCTCATGTACCTGTCGCTGATCGCGGCGACCGCGGTGGTCCTGCTCCCCCTGGCCGCCGTCTTCCTGACGTCCCTCAAGTCCGAGAAGGAGATGGCGGACGGCAGCGGAGCGCTCGCGCTCCCCGGCGACCCGCTCAACGCCGACAACTACGTGACGGCGTTCCAGGACGGGCGGATGCTCTCGGCGTTCGGCAACACGGCCATCATCCTGGTCGTGGCCATCGGCGGCACGGTTCTCATCGGCTCGATGACGGCCTACGCCATCGACCGCTTCCGGTTCCGCTTCCGCAGGTCGGTCCTGGCCCTGTTCCTGGTCGCCGCGCTGGTCCCCGGAGTGACCACCCAGGTGGCCACCTTCCAGATCGTCAACAGCTTCGGCATGTTCGACAGCCTCTGGGCACCGATCGCCCTCTACATGGGCACGGACATCGTCTCGATCTACATCTTCCTGCAGTTCGTCCGCTCGATCCCGGTCTCCCTGGACGAGTCGGCCCGCATCGACGGCGCCAACGCCTTCACGGTCTACCGCAAGGTCATCTTCCCGCTGCTGAAACCGGCGATCGCGACGGTCGTGATCGTGAAGGGGATCAACGTCTACAACGACTTCTACATCCCCTTCCTCTACATGCCCTCCGAAGATCTTGGCGTGATCTCGACGTCGCTGTTCCGCTTCAAGGGCCCGTTCGGCGCGCACTGGGAAACGATCTCGGCGGGAGCGATCCTGGTCATCGTCCCCACTCTGGTCGTCTTCCTGTTCCTCCAGCGGTTCATCTACAACGGCTTCACCCGGGGGGCCACGAAGTAGCCGGCCTCAGGCCTCCTTCGCGGACAGGGCCTCCACCAGCACCGGCGTCACCTGCTCCACCTGCCACGGCCGCGCGCCATGAGCGGTCAGCGCAGCCGTCACCGACTCGGCATCCACCACCGCCGGCGGCTCCCAGCACACCCGACGCACCGTGTCCGGCGTGATCAGGTTCTCCTGCGGCATGTTCAGCTGCTCGGCCAGCGCCGACACCCCGGCCCGGGCCGCGGACAACCGCGCCGCGGCAGCGGGGTCCTTGTCGGCCCAGGCGCGCGGCGGCGGAGGCCCGGTCACCGACTGCCCCGGCTGCGGCAGCTGCGCCTCGCTCAGCTCCTTCGCCCGGTCCACCGCCGCCTGCCACTGCTCCAGCTGCCGCTTGCCCACGCGGTGGCCGAAACCGTTCAGCGCGGCCAGCGCGTGCACATTGGCCGGAAGCGCCAGCGCGGCCTCCACGATCGCCGCGTCCCCGAGCACCTTGCCCGGCGACACGTCCCGTCGCTGCGCGATCCGGTCCCGGGTCTGCCACAGCTCGCGTACGACGGCCAGCTGCCGCCTCCGGCGCACCTTGTGCATGCCGGACGTACGTCGCCACGGGTCCTTGCGGGGCTCGGGCGGGGGAGCCGAGGCGATCGCGTCGAACTCCTGGCGGGCCCACTCCAGCTTGCCCTGCCGGTCCAGCTCCTTCTCCAGCGCGTCGCGCAGGTCGACGAGCAACTCGACGTCCAGCGCCGCGTAGCGCAGCCAGGGCTCGGGCAGGGGCCGGGTCGACCAGTCGACGGCGGAGTGCCCCTTCTCCAGGACGAAGCCCAGCACGCTCTCGACCATCGCGCCGAGGCCGACCCGGGGGAACCCGGCGAGCCGTCCGGCCAGCTCCGTGTCGAACAGCCGCGTCGGCGCCATGCCTATCTCGCGCAGGCAGGGCAGGTCCTGGGTGGCGGCGTGCAGCACCCACTCGACGCCGGACAGGGCATCACCGAGGGCGGACAGGTCGGGGCAGGCCACGGGGTCGATCAGGGCCGTGCCGGCGCCTTCGCGGCGCAGCTGCACGAGGTAGGCGCGTTGCCCGTAGCGGTAGCCGGACGCGCGCTCGGCGTCCACGGCGACGGGCCCGGATCCCGCCTCGAAGGCGGCGATCACCCGGGCCAGGGCGGTCTCGTCCGCGATGACGGGCGGAATGCCCTCACGCGGCTCCAGCAGAGGGATCGGCGCCTCCGTAGCAGAAGATCCGCCGTCGTCCGGAGGAGCGCCTCCGGTGGTTCGCAGTGAGCTGTCTGCTGCGGTGTCGTGGGCGTCGGTCACATGTCAAGGGTATCCATGTATGGACAGCGCCCGTCGACGGAACGTTCCGTCGACGGGCGCCCGAGGGTCGCAAACCAGTCATGTCGGGGAAGCGGCGGGTTCGCGAACCGTGAGTGGCGTGAACGGGGCCGACGACCGGTTCCCGTTCACGTGAGTGAATGATCACGAAGGGTCACGGCGGAGCGGATCAGTGGATGATCCCGGTCCGCAGCGCCACCGCGACCATGCCCGCGCGGTCGCCCGTGCCGAGCTTGCGGGCGATGCGGGCGAGGTGGCTCTTGACGGTCAGGGCGGACAGGCCCATCGAGACGCCGATCGCCTTGTTCGACTGGCCTTCCGCGACCAGTCGCAGCACCTCGACCTCGCGGCCGGACAGTTCGCGGTAGCCGCCCGGGTGGCTCGGGGTACCCGGGGGGCGGCGGTGCAGTCGTGCGGCGGCGGCGCCGATGGGGGCGGCGCCCGGCCGGGTGGGAAGCCCGACGTTGGTACGGGTGCCGGTGACGACGTAACCCTTCACCCCGCCGGCGAGTGCGTTGCGCACGGCGCCGATGTCGTCGGCCGCGGAGAGGGCGAGCCCGTTGGGCCAGCCCGCGGCGCGGGTCTCCGACAGCAGGGTGAGGCCGGAGCCATCCGGCAGGTGGACGTCGGCGACACAGATGTCGCGGGGGTTGCCGATGCGGGGACGAGCCTCCGCGATGGACGAGGCCTCGATGACGTCGCGCACACCGAGCGCCCACAGGTGGCGGGTGACGGTGGAGCGGACGCGCGGGTCGGCCACGACCACCATGGCGGTCGGCTTGTTCGGGCGGTAGGCGACCAGGCTTGCGGGCTGCTCGAGGAGAACGGACACCAGGCCTCCTGGGGTGCGGGACGGGGCCGGCTCGTGGGGGTGAAGCCGGGACGAACCGTGCTTTCAAGGTCACAGTCGTCTTCGGCATCGAACCCGTCCGCCTTTAGAGAATGATCACGATTCAGTGATAACAATCCGTGCAATTCGGACACGCGGTCGATCATTCGAAGGTCGAACGGTTTCGGTCTGCGTCGGTACGCGGTCGAAAGTGGCCGTATCGACAAAGTGATTCGGCCAAGAGGGGGACGCAGGTGTGATCGTCGGCAGGACATGGTTGACCGCCCCGCACAAGATCGATCAGTGCGGGGCGGTCAGGGTTCGATCAGCGGGACTGCGGCCCTCGTCGCTGGGGCAGTGTCACCACGGACGCGTCGCCCGGGCCGGCCGGGGGCAGCCCGGCGATCTGGGCGAGCAGGTCGCACCAGGACGCCAGGTGGGCGGCCGTGTCCGGGACTCCGCCCAGGCCCTCGCGGGGCGTCCACGACGCACGGATCTCGATCTGCGAGGCGGCCGGGCGCGCGGACAGCCCGCCGAAGTAGTGGGAGCTCGCGCGCGTGACGGTGCCGCTCGGCTCCCCGTACGTCAGCCCCCGCGTCTGGAGCGCCCCGGTCAGCCAGGACCAGCACACCTCCGGCAGCAGCGGATCCGCCGCCATCTCCGGCTCCAGCTCCGCGCGCACCAGCGTCACCAGCCGGAACGTGCCCCGCCAGGCGTCGTGCCCGGCCGGGTCGTGCAGCACCACCAGCCGGCCGTCGGCCAGGTCCTGGTCGCCGTCGACGACCGCGGCCTTCAGCGCGTAGGAGTACGGGGCGAGCCGCTTCGGCGCCGGCGTCGGCTCGACCTCGATCTGGGGCCGCAGCCGCGCCGTCCTGAGCGCGTCGACCGCGGCCCGGAAGGGCAGCGGGGCGGAGTCCGCCTCCCGCCGGTCGTTCTCGGTGTCCTTCGCTTCGTCCATACCGCCAGCGCCGTCCGACAGTGGTCCCTGAGCCGCAGCCATGCGGGAAGGTTACGGGGACCGGAGCCCGGGTGCCGGGCTAGACACCCCCGCGCCCGTCCAGGGGCTGAACAGTGCTGTCCGGCGGCGTGCGAAACTTGGCCCCGTGAGTGCCAACGACGCCCCTCGGGCCCAGCAGCCGTCCGCCCCGTACGCATCCGCCTTCCTCAAGGCCTGCCGGCGCGAGCCCGTGCCGCACACGCCGGTGTGGTTCATGCGGCAGGCCGGGCGCTCACTGCCGGAGTACCGCAAGGTGCGCGAAGGCATCCCGATGCTCGATTCCTGCATGCGGCCCGACCTGGTCACCGAGATCACGCTCCAGCCGGTGCGCCGGCACGGCGTGGACGCGGCGATCTACTTCAGCGACATCGTCGTCCCGCTCAAGGCCATCGGCATCGACCTCGACATCAAGCCCGGCGTCGGACCGGTCGTCGAGCGCCCCATCCGCACCCGCGCGGACCTGGCGCAGCTGCGCGACCTGACCCCCGAGGACGTCTCCTACGTCACCGAGGCCATCGGCCTGCTCACCGGCGAGCTCGGCGCCACCCCGCTCATCGGCTTCGCCGGCGCCCCCTTCACCCTCGCCAGCTACCTCGTCGAGGGCGGCCCGTCCCGCACGTACGAGAACGCCAAGGCGATGATGTACGGCGACCCCGGGCTGTGGGCCGACCTGCTCGACCGCCTCGCGGACATCACCGCCGCGTTCCTGAAGGTGCAGATCGAGGCCGGCGCCTCGGCGGTCCAGCTCTTCGACTCCTGGGCCGGTGCGCTGGCCCCCGTCGACTACCGGCGCTCGGTGCTGCCCGCGTCGGCGAAGGTCTTCGAGGCCGTGGCCGGCTACGGCGTCCCGCGCATCCACTTCGGTGTCGGCACCGGCGAGCTGCTGGGCCTCATGGGCGAGGCCGGCGCGGACGTCGTCGGCGTCGACTGGCGCGTCCCGATGGACGAGGCCGCCCGCCGGGTCGGCCCCGGCAAGGCGCTCCAGGGCAACCTCGACCCGACCGTGCTGTTCGCCCCGACGGAGGCCGTCGAGGCCAAGACCCTCGAGGTCCTGGACTCGGCGAAGGACCTCGAAGGGCACATCTTCAACCTCGGTCACGGCGTCATGCCGTCCACGGACCCGGACGCGCTGACGCGGCTGGTGGAGCACGTCCACACCCGGTCGGTCCGATAGCCGGCCGGGCGGCAGTGCCGTGAGCCGTGGCACTGCCGCCCGAGGGCCGGTTCCTGTCACGCCGTCATGCGTCGGCCCGCTCCTCTGCCGCGCGGGCCGAGGCCCGCCGCGCCGCGCGTTCACGCCGCCAGTTGCCGAACAGCGGGGCCACCATGGAGAGCACCGCGACCGCGAGCAGGGCGGCGGAGATCGGCTTGGTGACGAAGGTGCTGAAGGAGCCGTCGGAGATCAGCAGCGCCTGACGCATGGACTTCTCCATCAGGCCGCCCAGGATGAGCCCCAGGATGAGCGGTGCCGCGGGGAAGTCGTTGGCTCGCATCAAGAAGCCGAGCACACCGAAGCCGAGCAGCAGCCACAGGTCGAACGTGCTGAAGGACTGCCCGTAGACGCCGACCACGCAGAAGACCACGACCAGCGGCAGCAGCAGCGTCTGCGGGGTCTTCAGCACCTTGGCGAACAGCGGGATCAGCGGCAGGTTGAGGATCAGCAGCACGATGTTGCCGATGTACATGCTGGCGATGACACCCCAGAACATGTCCGGGTTCTCGTCCATCAGCAGCGGGCCCGGCTGCACGCCCAGCACCAGCAGCGCGCCGAGCAGCACCGCCGTCGTACCCGACCCGGGCACGCCCAGGGTCATCAGCGGCACGAAGGAGCCGACGGCGGCCGCGTTGTTGGCGGACTCGGGGGCGGCGACACCCTTGATGCTGCCCTTGCCGAATGTCTTGCCGCCGTCCTTGGCCAGCCGCTTCTCGAAGGCGTACGACATGAAGGAGGCGATGGTGGCGCCCGCGCCCGGCAGTACGCCGATGAAGAAGCCGAGGACCGAGCTGCGCCCGGCGGGGCCGCTCATCTCCTTGACCTCGCTCCGGTTCAGCCGGAGCGAGGAGATCGTCCCCGCCTTGCCGCTGTCCTCGCCGCGGTTCATCAGCATGACGAAGACCTCGGCCAGCGCGAACACACCCAGGGCCACGATCAGGAACTCGATGCCCTCGAACAGTTCGATCTGCCCGAAGGTGAAGCGCTGGGTGGAGGTCTGGGAGTCGATGCCGATCAGGGCGATCATCACGCCGACGGTGCCGGAGATCAGGCCCTTGACGAGGTTGTTGCCGGCGAGCGAGACCACGGCGGTCAGACCGAGGAGCATCAGCGAGAAGTACTCGGCCGGGCCGAAGCTGGTCGCGACCGCCGACAGCGAGGGCGCGACGAGCATCAGGCCGATCACGCCGATCGTGCCGCCGGTGAAGGAGGCGTACGCGGCGATCGCCAGCGCCTTGCCCGCCTTGCCCTGACGGGCCATGGGATAGCCGTCGAAGGACGTGGCCACGGTGCCCGCCACACCGGGGGCGTTGAGCAGGATCGACGAGGTCGAGCCGCCGAAGATCGCGCCGTAGTACACCCCGGCGAGCATGATGATCGCCGAGACGGGATCCATGGTGAAGGCGATCGGGATCATCAGCGAGATCGCGCTGATCGGGCCCAGGCCCGGCAGCATGCCGATGACCGTGCCCATGAGTACGCCGAGGAAGACGTAGAGGAGGTTGGCCGGGGTGAGGGCCACCCCGAAGCCGTCGATGAGTCCGTTGAGAGCGTCCATGCCGTATGTGCCTCAGTCTCCAGGTCAGAAGGGCAGCGGCCCGGTCGGCAGGGCCACGTCGAGCCCCTCGGACATGGCGAGGTACAGCGACAGGGCCACGCCCACGCCCACCAGCACGCTCACCCAGTGCCGGGCGAAGCCGAGGTGCCAGGCGGTGCCGACCACGAAGAGGCTGGTCGAGATCACGAACCCGAGCGGCACGAACAGCGCCACGTAGAGGGCGATCGCGATCATCAGCACGGCCGGCTCCAGCCGGGGGTCGGAGAGGCGGCCGACGCGGGGCCGGCTCGTGGCCCCGTCCTCCTCAGCGTCCGGCGCCTCCGGCGCGTCGGCCTCCGCGCCGGAGGCCGCGCCGTCCTGCCCCGCGGCATCCCGCGGCTCGGAGTTCTGGAAGAACAGGGCCACGCTCAGGGCGATCAGCGCCAGGCCCAGACCCTGGGGCAGGGTGCCGGGCTGCACCGGCACCTCCACCGCCGTGAACTCGGGGATGTTGAACGCCCCGACCGTGTAGGCCACCGCCACCAGGCCGAGTACGACCGCGAGGGTGCGCTGCGAGAAGCGGAAGTGATGCATTGTCCTGCCGTCCCCGCCGATTACTTCTTCAGACCGACGTCGGTGAGGATTCCGCTGAGCGACTCGTTCTGCTCGTCGAGGAACTTCCCGAACTCGGCGCTGCCGAGGAAGGCGTTGGTCCAGCCGAGCTTCTTGCTCTCCGACGTCCAGGAGTCGTGCTCGACCATCTTCTTGTACGCGTCCTCGTAGTAGGCGACCTGGCTCTCGGTCAGCCCCTTGGGTCCCATCACTCCGCGCCAGATGTCGAAGACGTAGTCCACGCCCTCCTCGGTGAGGGTGGGCGCGTCCGGCAGGATCGCCGAACGCTCCTGGGTGGACACGGCGAGCACCCGCACGTCGCCGGACTTCGCCAGGCCGGTCACCTCCGAGGCTCCGGCGACGGCCGCGTCGGCGTGCCCGCCGAGCAGCGCGGTCATGGCCTCGCCGCCGCCGTCGAAGGGGACGTACTTCACCTGCGCGGCGTTCACGCCGGCTGCCTGGACGGCGCCCGCGAGGCCGACGTGGTCGAGGCTGCCGGGGCCCGAGCCGCCCGCGACGCTCAGGCTCTTCGGGTCGGACTTCAGCTTCGACGCCAGGTCGTCGAAGGTCTTGTAGGGCGAGTTCGCCTTCACCACGTAGGCCAGCGGCTCGGTGTTGAGCCGGGCGATGGGCGTGAAGTCCTTGTACGTCTGCTGCGACTCGCCGGCCAGCGGCACCAGCAGGATGGGAGGGCTGGTCACGAAGAGCTTGTGCGGGTCGGCCTGGTGCTGGGCGATGTACGACCAGCCGATGGCGCCGCCGCCACCGGGCTTGTTGACCACCCGCATCTGTCTGTCGACGAGATTTGCCTCGTCCAGCACCCGGGCGCTGGTGCGGGCGAGGGTGTCCCAGCCGCCGCCGGTGCCCGCGGGGGCGACGTACTCGATGGGCTTGGTCGGCTTCCAGGCGCCGTCGCCACTGGCGCCGGTGGCCGCCTGCTCGCCGCACGCGGCGAGCAGCAGAGTGGCCGAACCGGCGGCCACGGCCGCCGTGACTGCTCGGGGGGCTGAGCGGAACACACTTCCTCCAGCTGTGCACTCGGGTGTTTCCGGGGTCTCGCGGTGTCGAGGCGTCATGGAAACAGCGCGAGGCATGGCCGAAAAGAGAGGTTGAGCGTTGTGGAGCTATTGGCCCTAACGAACGTTGTGGAACCAGCCGTCGACAACTTTCGTAACTTCTGTTCACTCCCCGGGGGCGTCGCACATCCGGCATCGATGCGGCATCACCTTTGCTCGACCTGGTGACTGTCTTTGCACTCTCATGCACAATGCGCTGGGCATCAGAGAGGTCTCGGGTGTCCTCTGCCGCGGTCTGCCGCCGAGTACAACGAAGTCCGGGCGGAAGGGAGTCACCATGATTCGTGTACTGGTCGTCGACGATGACTTCATGATCGCCCGCATCCATCGCAAGCTCGTGGAGCGCGTTGCCGGGTTCACCGTCGTCGGAGAGGCACGCAACGGCGCGGACGCGTTGCGGGCGGTGCGCGAACTGGGCCCCGATCTGGTGCTGCTCGACCTCTACCTGCCCGACATCGGCGGTCTCGACGTCCTGCGCGAGCTACGCGCCGGGGAGACCGCCGGGGCCGAGGTCGACGTGATGGTGGTGACGGCCGCGCAGGAGGTCGACACCGTACGCGGCGCGCTCCGCCAGGGCGCCGTCCACTACATCATCAAACCGTTCGACACCTCCGTCCTGGAAGAACGTCTTCAGCAGTACGCGCGTCAGCGGCGCGAGCTCGCCGACATGGCGATTCCCGAGCAGGGCGACGTCGACCGGGTCTTCGGCAAGGCCTTGCCCGGTCCCGGCGACCATCCGGCCCCCCGCACGAGCGGCGCGCCGCCCGGCCTCCCGGCCGGGGCCGCGTTCCCGCCCGCCGTTCCCGCCTCCGCCTCAGCCCTCACCGGCCCGGCTGCCGTACCGACCAGGCTGCCCAAGGGCGTCACCGAGCAGACCGCCGAGCTGGTGCGCCGTAACCTCTCCTCCGCGCAGGCCGACGGCCTGTCCGCCTCGGAGTGTGCCGGGGCCACGGGGCTGTCCCGGGTCAGCGCCCGCCGCTATCTGGAGTTCTTCGTCTCCACCGCCCAGGCCCAGGTCTCCCTCCGCTACGGCACGACCGGCCGTCCCGAGCGCCGCTACCACTGGCTGGCCGGACCGTCCCGTCCTGCGGACATCGAGCACGGCTGACGCCCAGCCGCCCACCAGGTGTGCCGGGGCCGGGCCTGCCTGCCGACGAGCAGACCGCGCGACTGCGGCGGCGCCCCGGGCCGCATCGGCCGGGCGATCGCCACGTCGGCCAGGCAGCCGACGACATCGCGGCATACGCCACGGTGCCCTCGCCGGAAACGCCCTCGCCGGACGAGTACGCCGCCCGCAGCACGAACCACAGGCCCCAGCACGATCCAGTCGGCAGCCGCGGCGGCAGGAAGATCTGGAAGCGGACGAGGACCCGGGCCCTCGGATGCCGCACCGTCCAGGCGCCGAGCACCCCGGCGACCGCTCCCGAGGCGCCGACCAGCGGTGCGCCCGAGCCGGCGTCGAGGACCGCGCCGGCACGACGCGGCCGTCTGCGTCGGCGACCCCGTCGGAGACGTCCGCGGCGCCCCACGCCGCACATGTGCCCGGGGCGGAGTGCGTGAATCGGCCCTCCCGCTGAACGGGGCCGCACGGGCGTGCGTATGTGTCGGCAACCGCCCGCGGCGCGGGGAAGGCGGGTCGCGGGGCCGACGTGAGGAACAGGCGATGAACGACCGAGTTACTCCCGCGATGCACGCACTGCCCGACGGCGAGGCGGAGCTGACGCTGGTGGTGCGGCTGCCCTGGGAGGACGTGGCCCGCCTCGGCCAGGAGGCCGGGCGGCTGGCGACCCAGATGCGGCGGCCCGTGACGCTGGAGGAGGCGGTGAGCCACCGGTTGCGGTCGACCCGGGCGGCCTCGCACGCGAAGCCGGCGGGGGAGCAGCCGCCGGCGGTGACGGCCGCGCCGGCCTCGGTGTCGTCCCTGCCGTCGCGGCCGCCGGCGGAGCAGGCGCGGCAGGCGATCGACCGGATCACCGGCACGGCGGGGACCGCGTAGGGGCTTCGCCGTGGGAGTGCGGGTGTGTCGCCGGGTGCGGGACGTCTGCGGCTCGTCGCGCCCACGCGGCCGAGCCGCACCTGGATACAGCCCCGCGCCCCTGACGGCACGCCCCCACCCCGCCTCACCTCACAAGGAACCGCGGACCTTTGCCGCCGCCTTGCGGGCCGCCACCAGGACCGGGTCCCAGACCGGGGAGAACGGCGGGGCGTAGCCCAGGTCCAGGGCCGTCATCTGTTCTGCCGTCATGCCGGCGGTGAGGGCGACCGCCGCGATGTCGACCCGCTTGCCCGCGCCCTCCCTGCCGACGATCTGGACGCCGAGGAGGCGGCCCGTGCGGTGCTCGGCGAGCATCTTGACGGTCATGGGGGAGGCGTTCGGGTAGTAGCCCGCGCGGCTGGTCGACTCGATGGTGACTGCCTCGAAGCGCAGGCCCGCCCGGTGGGCGTCCTTCTCGCGCAGGCCCGTGCGGGCGATCTCCAGGTCGCAGACCTTGCTGACCGCCGTGCCGACCACGCCCGGGAAGGTGGCGTAACCGCCGCCGATGTTGGTGCCGATGACCTGGCCGTGCTTGTTGGCGTGGGTGCCGAGCGGGATGTGCCGGTCCTGTCCGGAGACCAGGTCGAGGACCTCGACGCAGTCGCCGCCGGCCCAGATGTTCTCGTGGCCGCGCACCCGCATCGAACGGTCGGTGAGGAGACCGCCGTGCGGCCCCAGGGGGAGTCCGGCGGCCTGAGCGAGGGTCGTCTCGGGGCGGACGCCGATGCCGAGCACGACGACGTCCGCCGGGAACTCGCGGTCCTGGGTGACCACCGCCCGCACCCGTCCGTCGCCGGTCAGGATCTTGGTGACCTCGGCGTCGTTCACCATCGTGATGCCCAGGCCCTCCATGGCCTTGCGCACCAGGCGGCCCATGTCGGGGTCGAGGGTCGCCATGGGTTCGCTCCCGGAGTTGACGACCGTCACCTCGTAGCCGCGGTTGATGAGCGCCTCGGCCATCTCCACACCGATGTAGCCGGCCCCGACGACCACCGCCCGGCGGCCCCGCGTGTGTTCCAGCGTGTCGAGGAGCGCCTGACCGTCGTCCAGCGTCTGCACGCCGTGCACCCCGGCCGCGTCGGCCCCGGGCATGTCGGGCCGGACCGGCCGGGCGCCGGTCGCGATCACGAGCTTGTCGTACGACGTCCAGGACTCCTCGCCGGAGTCGACGTCACGCGCGCGTACCCGCTGCCCGTCGAGGTCGAGTTCCGTGACCTCGGTGCGCAGCCGCAGATCGATGCCGCGCGCGCGGTGCTCCTCGGGGGTGCGGGCGATGAGCTGGTCCCGGTCGGTGACGTCGCCGCCGACCCAGTAGGGGATGCCGCACGCCGAGTACGACGTGAAGTGGCCCCGTTCGAACGCCACGATCTCCAGCTCGTCGGGGCCCTTCAAGCGGCGCGCCTGCGACGCCGCGGACATTCCCGCGGCGTCGCCGCCGATGACGACCAGTCGTTCCCGTACGCGGCTCATGCTCATGCGAACACGCTACGGGACCAGGGCATTTCAGTCCCGCTCACCCGTCTGCGTGGACTCCGGTGCCGGCCGGGCCGTCGGCAGCGGGCCCAGGGCGGTCGTCGCGGGTGCGGACGCGCGGCGGCGCGGCAGGCGGGGGCGTACGACGCGCAGCCACAGCAGGACGATCAGCCCGGCCACCGCCGCGAACGGCAGGATGGCGCCGATGGCCACCGCGAGCCAGCGCAGCATCGTCACGAAGGCGTTCCAGCCGCCCGCGAGCGCGTCCACGAACCCGGGGTCGTCGTCCTTGGTCTCCTTCTTCACCGCGGTCTCGGACAGCGACAGGGTGATGGTGGCCAGGCTGGTGCGGTCCTTCAGGGACTCCTGCCGGGCGAGCAGCGCTTCCAGGTCGGCCTGGCGGGTGCTCAGCTCGCCCTCCAGGGTCACCACGTCGGTGAGCTCGGTGGCCTGGTCCATCAGCTCGCGGATCCGGGCCACGCTGGCGCGCTGCGTCTTGATCCGGCTCTCCACGTCGACGACCTGGTCGGTGACGTCCTCGGCCTTCGCGCTGCGGTCGAGGAGCTTGCCGGTGCCCTCCAGTCCGGCGAGGACCTCGTCGTACTTCCCGACGGGGACGCGCAGCACGACCCGGGTGCGCTCATGGCCCTCGGCGTCCCGGGTGGTCGTCTCGTCGCCGACGTAGCCGCCCGCGTTCTCGGTGCCGGTGCGGGCCTGCTCCAGGGCCTTCGGGACGTCCTTGACCTGCACGGTCAGGGAGACCGTGCGGATGATGTGGCTCGGGGCGAGCTTCGGCGGCGCCGCCGTGGCCCTGGCGCCGCTTCCGGTGCCGCCGGGGGCGGCCTCGCCCGAGCCGGCCTTGCCGTCCGCCCGGGAGGCGACGCCGCGGTCGGCTGCGGAGCTGCCGCCGGCCGCGTCGTCCCCGGCACTGCACCCGGTGAGTGCGAGGGCGGCCGCCAGCAGGAGTGCGGCCAGGGCCGGGGCGGGGCGTCGTACGGATCGTGGTGTGCGCATGCGGGCATCCCCCGGGGTCGATTCTGCTGACGCTTCTTCGACGCCCGGACGGCGTCGATCGTTTGGCCCGGGACGGTTCCGATGCGGTCACGGTCGGGACTCGTGACGGACACCGGGGCGTGGCGGCGACGTCCGCGGGGTCTGAGAGGCTGGGGCCATGCGCGAAGTTCAAGGGCAGGTCGTCGTCATCGGGGCGGGCATCGCGGGGCTGGCCGCCGCGCACCGGTTGCTGGAGCGCGGGGCGCGGGTGACCGTGCTGGAGGCCTCCGGCCGGGTCGGCGGCAAGCTGCTGCCCGGGGAGATCGCGGGGGCGCGCGTGGACCTCGGCGCCGAGTCGATGCTGGCCCGCCGCCCCGAGGCCGTGGCGCTCGCCCGCGAGGTGGGCCTCGCCGGCCGCCTCCAGCCCCCCGCGACCGCCACGGCCTCGCTCTGGACCCGCGGCTCCCTGCGCCCCTTCCCCAAGGGGCATGTGATGGGCGTGCCCGGCACCGCGTCCGCCCTGGCCGGCGTGCTGTCCGAGGAGGGCCTCGCCCGCATCGAGCGGGACGCCGAGCTGCCCCGCACCGAGGTCGGCGACGACGTGGCCGTGGGGGAGTACGTGGCGCAGCGCCTCGGACGCGAGGTCGTCGACCGCCTGCTGGAGCCCATGCTGGGCGGGGTCTACGCGGGCGACGCGTACCGCATCTCCATGCGCTCGGCCGTCCCGCAGCTCTTCCAGGTGGCCCGGACCCACACCTCCCTGACGGCAGGGGTGCGCGAGCTCCAGGCCAAGGCGGCCGCGGCCCGGCAGACCGGCCCGGTGTTCATGGGCGTCCGGGGCGGCATCGGCACCCTGCCCCTCGCGGTGGCCGACTCGGTCCGGTCACGCGGGGGCGAGATCCTGACCGGGACGCCGGTGACGCGGCTGCGCCGCACCCCCGAGGGCGGCTGGCATGTCGTCTCCGGTGAGCGCGAGTGGCTCGCGGACGCCGTGGTCGTCGCCGCCCCCGCCCCCGCCGCCGCCCGGCTGCTGCGCGCCGAGAACCCCGGAGCCGCCGCCGAACTCGACGGCGTCGAGTACGCCTCCATGGCCCTGGTCACCCTCGCCTACCGCCGCGCCGGGACGGCCCTGCCCGACGGCAGCGGCTTCCTCGTGCCGCCGGTCGACGGGCACACCATCAAGGCGTCCACGTTCGCCTCGCAGAAATGGGGCTGGATCGCGGACGAGAACCCCGGCCTGGTCGTCCTGCGTACCTCCGTCGGGCGGTACGGCGAGACGGAGATCCTCCAGCGCGACGACAGCGAGCTGGTCGAGATCTCCCGGCACGACCTGCTGGCGGCGACCGGCCTCGGCGCCACGCCCGTCGCCGCCCGCGTCACCCGCTGGGACGACGGCCTGCCCCAGTACCCCGTCGGCCACCACGCGCGCGTGGCCCGCATCCGCGAGCACATCGCCAGCCTCCCCGGCCTCGCCGTCTGCGGCGCCCCGTACGACGGCGTCGGCATCCCGGCCTGCATCGCCAGTGCGTACGCCGCCGCCGACCAGATCCACGGTGACCTGCGCGGTGTGCAGGAGCTCACCGCCCACCCGGTGCAGAGTCTGCACGGCGGAGCGGGAGAATGAGGAGCATGAGTGACGACGCCTCCACCACGGCCTCCAGCGCCGCCCCCGACCGCATCCCGAACAAGGGCAAGCTGGCCAAGGACCTCAACGAGGTCATCCGCTACACGCTCTGGTCCGTCTTCAAGCTGAAGGACGTCCTCCCCGAGGACCGCGCCGGGTACGCCGACGAGGTCCAGGAGCTGTTCGACCAGCTCGCCGCCAAGGACGTCACGATCCGCGGCACGTATGACGTCTCGGGTCTGCGCGCCGACGCCGACCTCATGATCTGGTGGCACGCGGAGACCAGCGACGCGCTGCAGGAGGCGTACAACCTCTTCCGCCGGACGAAGCTGGGCCGCGCCCTGGAGCCCGTCTGGTCGAACATGGCGCTGCACCGCCCCGCCGAGTTCAACCGCGCGCACATCCCGGCGTTCCTCGCCGACGAGACGCCCCGCGACTATGTGAGCGTCTACCCCTTCGTGCGCTCCTACGACTGGTACCTGCTGCCCGACGAGGACCGCCGCCGCATGCTCGCCGACCACGGCAAGATGGCCCGCGGGTACCCGGACGTGCGCGCCAACACCGTCGCCTCGTTCTCCCTCGGCGACTACGAGTGGATCCTCGCCTTCGAGGCCGACGAGCTGTACCGCATCGTCGACCTGATGCGTCACCTGCGCGCCTCGGAGGCCCGCCGGCACGTCCGCGAGGAGGTGCCGTTCTACACGGGCCGCCGCAAGGACATCGCCGAGCTGGTCGCCGGTCTGGCCTGATCAGCGGCTGCGTCCGCCGGCCCCGGCCCGGTCCGGGGCCGGCGGCTTCGGCTCGGCGTGCGGGGCGCACTCCGCGCGTCGTCCCGGCAGCCGGCCCTCCAGCAGGTACGCCTCCATGTGCCCGTTGACGCAGGCGTTCGGCCCGCCCGCCAGGCCATGGGCGCCGGCGTCCCGCTCCGTCACCAGGACCGAGCCCGCGAGGCGGTCGTGGAGTTCGAGGGCGCCGTCGTAAGGCGTGGCGGCGTCCCGCTCGGCGGCCAGGATCAGCGTCGGCGGCAGTTCGCCCGGCCCGGCGCCGACGTCGAGCGGCCGCTGCCGGGGGGCCTGCCAGTAGGCGCAGGGCAGGTTCGTCCACACGTTGTGCCAGGTCTCGAAGGGCGCCACCCGCGCGAGCCGGGTGTTGTCCCGGTCCCACACCTTCCAGTCCGTGGGCCAGGGGGCGTCGTTGCACTCGACGGCCACGTAGACCGCGCGTGAGTTCTCCGCCTCGGCCGCCGCTTCCGGGTGCTGCTCGGCCTGCTCGACCAGCGGCCCGGAATCGCCCTTGAGGTACGCCGACAGCGCGTGCGCGCGGTGCGGCCACTGGTCGTCGTAGTACCCGGCCTGCAGGAACGCCCCCTGCAACTGCCCCGGCCCGACCTTCCCGCCCGCCGGTTCGGCGGCCAGCTTCGCGCTCGCCCGCTCGTAGCTGCGCAGCACCTCCCGCGCCGTCCGGCCCAGCCCGTACACGTCGTGGTGCCGGGCGATCCACGCCCGGAAGTCCGCCCAGCGGTCCTCGAACGCCGCCGACTGGGCGAGGTTGTTGCGGTACCAGATCCGCTCGGGGGCGGGGTGGACCACCGAGTCGAACACCATCCGCCGCACGTGCGCCGGGAACAGCGTCGCGTACAGGGCCCCGAAGTAGGTGCCGTACGACGAGCCCATGAAGGTCAGCCGCTCCTCACCGAGGGCGGCGCGCAGCACGTCGAGGTCGCGGGCGTTGTTCAGCGAGTGGTAGTGCCGCAGCGCGTCGCCGGACCGCTCGGCGCAGCCGCGGGCGTACGCCTTGGCCTGCGCGACGCGTTCCCGCTTGTACGCCTCCGAGGGATGGGTCGGCGCCTGGGAGGGCCCCTTGAAGAACTGCTTGGGGTCCTTGCACGACAGCGGCGCGGAACGGCCCACCCCGCGCGGGGCGTAGCCGACGAGGTCGTACGCGGCGGCGATCCGCTTCCACTCGGGGAGCAGGCCGATGAGCGGGAAGTACAGGCCGGTGGCGCCAGGACCACCGGGGTTGTGGACGAGGGCCCCCTGCCGGCGGACCTTGTGCTTGCTGTTGAGCGGGTCCTTCTGCGTGGCCCGGGCCCTGCTGACGGAGAGTTCGATCCGCTTGCCGTCCGGGCGGGCGTAGTCCAGCGGGACGCTCACCGTGCCGCACTGCATGCTGCCCGGCAGGTCCTGCGCGTCGGGGCACGGGCCGAAGGTGACACCGGCCGCCTTCGCGCGCGCGGCGGCCACGGCGGTGCCGCGCCTCTCGGCCGCCCCCGTCCGGTCCTCGGAGTCCGGCGCCGCGGTGAGGGTGCTCAGCAGCAAGGACCCGGCGGCCGAGTAGAGGAGGGCGGCTCTCATCGCGTATCCCTTCGGTGCACGGTGGCGACGAAAGGGATGTTTCGTTCGGAGTTGGGGGAAGGCAAGCACCGTCCGCCGGTGTCGGGCCCGATGCCCCTGTGCGCCCCCGGTCCGTCAGTCGTGCGACTCGCGGTGCGCGAAGGCGGCGCGCAGATCCGGTTCGCCGATCGCGCGGACGCCCCGCACGGCCACCGAGGTGAGGTACGTACGGTCGTCAGCGGTGCCGTCCGCCGTCCGGGTCAGCGTGCCGAGCAGCCGCCGGCCGGCCGGGGAGGCCCAGCGTGAGTACGGGTGGATCTCGACCCGTGCGACGGCCAGGCAGCTCAGGGTCAGGGCGAGCGGCAGCGCGAACCACAGGGCGACCAGGTGCCGCGGCAGGTCCGGCGGAGCGGGCATCAGCAGCGCGGCCACGCCCAGTCCGAGGACCGCGAGGGCTGCGACGCGCACCTGCCGTACGGCCGTCGCGACCGTCGTACGGGCGCTGTCCGGCACGGCGAGCCCCGCGCGCACCAGGCCCTCGGCGATCCCGCGCACCGCGTCCGCAGCCGCGGCCGTGGCCCGCAGCGGCGCGATGCGGGACTGCCCCTCGGGGCCGATGGCCCCTATCACCGACCGCTCCATCTCGTCCCGCCCGCGTGGGTCGACGACCGTCGCCCAGCCCGTGTGGGCCAGGAGCAGACGGCGCTGCCGCGCCATGGCGACCAGGGTCACGTCGGCCACCCGCCGAGGGCCGCCGGAGAGGAACGCGGCCTCGTACAGCGTGAGTTCACGCGCGCGGCCGGTGTCCGCGTCCACGGCCGCGGCGCCCACGGCGGCCAGGCACAGGCGTGTGCACGCCGTGCCGGCCACGGCCCAGGCCGCCAGGAGGAAAAGGACCCAGAGCATATGTTGTTTGTATGTGACACGGTCCCGAAAGCACCATGCCTCGTTCACCATCCGGACGGAGTGTTGTCGGTATGTGACGTTCCGTTTCGGCCCGGTGGCGGACTGCAGGCGGAGAGGACACCGGCCCCGGGGCCGACGGCCGGGAACACCATGCCGTGCGCCGGCCGCAGGATGGTGGCGAACTCGCGGTCGCACTCCGCGCCCTGAGCGCTGTCGAGCCGGTCCGGCCACTGCTTCTGCTGCTCGCCGGGCTCGTCAAGACGGAACAACTAGCCCACCCGGGTCCTCTGGGCCGCCCGGACACCGTCGCGGCGGTGTGCCCCGTGGCCGCAGCCCGCCCGATGGGCCATGTTGCTGACCGTCGGGCCGATCGGGCTCCGGCCGATGCGAAGGAGGCCCCGCGGTGGGTGAGCTGTACATCGACGGCGAGTGGACGCGGGCGGCGGCCGGTGGCCGGCGCGAGGTGATCAACCCCTACGACGCCTCGGTCGTCACCACCGTCGACGAGGCCGACGCCACCGACGCCGACCGCGCGGTGCGCGCCGCCCGGCGCGCCTTCGCCGAGGAGGACTGGGCGAACGCCCCCTCCCGCCGCCGGGCCGACCTCCTGTTGCGTGTTCACGACCTGCTGCTGCGCGACCGGGAGGACATCGCGCACACCGAGACGCTCGACACCGGAAAGACCCTCGCCGAGGCCCGGATCGACGTGGAGGACGTGGCGAACGCCTTCCGCTACTTCGCCGAACTCGTGGGCAAGGACGGCGGCCGGGTCGTCGACGTCGGCCCGGACGTCCTCAGCCGCGTCGTCTACCAGCCCGTCGGCGTGTGCGTGCTCATCGCCCCCTGGAACTACCCGCTGCTGCAGGCCTCCTGGAAGGTGGCACCCGCCCTGGCCGCCGGCAACACCTTCGTCCTCAAGCCCAGCGAGACCACCCCGCTCACCACCATCGCCATGATCAAGCTCATCGAGGAGGCCGGCGCCCCACCCGGCGTCGCCAACCTGGTGCTCGGCTCCGGGGCGACCGTCGGCGCGGCCCTGACCAGCCACCCCGACGTCGACCTGATCTCCTTCACCGGAGGCCTGAACACGGGACGGGCCATCATGGCCGGCGCCGCAGAGGGGCCGCGGACCGTCGCCCTGGAACTGGGCGGCAAGAACCCCAACATCGTGTTCGCCGACGCCGACTTCGAGGCCGCCGTCGACTACGCCCTCGACGCCGCCTTCCTGCATTCCGGGCAGGTCTGCTCGGCCGGTTCGCGCCTGCTCGTCGAGGACTCCCTGCACGACCGGTTCGTCGAGGCCTACGCCGGGCGCGCCCGGGCGATCCGGCTCGGCAACGGCCTGGAGGAGGGCACCGAGAGCGGACCGCTCAGCTCCGCCGAGCACCGCGAGAAGGTCGAGGGCTACATCGCCGTCGCCAAGGAGGAGGGCGCCCGGCTCGTCACCGGAGGCACCCGCCCCGATGACCCCACCCTCAGCCGGGGCTTCTTCCTGCTGCCGACGATCTTCGCCGACTGCGACCGGTCCATGCGGATCGTCCAGGAGGAGGTCTTCGGCCCGGTCGTCACCGTCGAGCGCTTCCGCACCGAGGACGAGGCGGTGGAACTGGCCAACGACACCCGCTACGGCCTCGCCGGCGGTGTGTGGACCTCCGACGCGAGCCGCGCCCAGCGCGTCGCCCAGCGGCTGCGGCACGGCACCGTATGGATCAACGACTTCCACCCCTACGTACCGCAGGCCGAGTGGGGCGGCTTCGGCCGCTCCGGCGTCGGACGCGAGCTCGGCCCGACCGGGCTGCGCGAGTACCAGGAGGCCAAGCACATCTACCAGAACCTCGCCCCCGCCCCCTCCGGCTGGTTCAAGGGCTGACCCGCACGCCGCACCATGTCACCCATGAGAGGTTCCCCCACGAAAGCACGGCACGGCCGCCACTCCCGCGCACGCGCCGGGTCCGCCCACGACTGCGTCATCGCCGGCGCTGAGCGCATCCTGCGCCTGCGCAAAGCTGAGCGCACCCTGTGCCTGCGCAAACCGGGGAGGCACCGGCCGGCGAGGAGCGAGGAGCGAGAGGCCCCGGCCGGGCCCCGCGCCGTCAACGCCGCAACAGCACCCTGCGCGTGGCGCGGGCGAGGCGGTGGGCAGGCCGCCGGGAGCGCGGTGCCGGGCCCGACCGTTCCCGCCACCACTCCCGGAGCTCCCTCCGCGCCCGCGGGTCCCCGGGGCACCCGGTGGACAGCAGGTGCTCGGCGAAGGTGAGGGCGTCGCGTCGGTAGCCGGAGGTCATGGGGTGGGTCTGGGCATAGCCGAGAAAGGCCGTGCGGTACCCCTCCCCGAGGATCTCCGGCAGCTCGGGAGCGACCTTCGCCACGACGTCCGCCCGCTTCGCGGCGAGCGCCCGCGCCTGTACGCCGACTCGCGCCCGGTCGAACCCCTCCGGCACGGGTGTTCCCGCGACAAGCGCCGACAGCAGAGCGGCCTGCGCCAGCCCGAGCCGCTGCCGAGCGCCGCCGACGCCCTCCTGGTGGGGCAGGCCGAAGGCGCCCCGTGTCGCCCCGGCCGCCCCGGTCTCATGGCCCTGCCCCGTCGCGCCGGTCCAGGTCTCCACCCCTCGCCCGGCCGAGCGGAGCTCAGCCTTCACGCGTTCGACAGCCCCCGCCTCCAGCGCCCGGCGGATCGTGCGCAACTCCTGCTCCAGCTCCGCCGGTTCCGGGAAGTTCTCGTCCCGTTCCAGGAGGACGCCCGGAGGGGAGACGCGGGAGGCGAGGTCGGTGAGGATGTCGAGGACCGGCCGGGGGACGGGGTGGGCATGGCTGTCGTGCCAGACGCCGTCGCGTTCGAAGCCGCCGGCGACGTGGACGTAGGCGATGGCCTCCAGGGGCAGTTCGGCGAGGGCCTTGGACGGGTCCTCACCGCGGTTGACGTGGTTGGTGTGCAGGTTGGCCACGTCGATGAGGAGGCGGACGCCGGTGCGGTCGGCGAGGTCGTACAGGAACTGCCCCTCCGTCATCTCCTCGCCCGGCCAGCAGACCAGCGCGGCGATGTTCTCGACGGCCAGCGGCACCGGCAGTGAGTCCTGTGCGATGCGTACGTTCTCGCACAGGACGTCCAGGGCGTCCCGGGTCCGGGGGACGGGCAGCAGGTGGCCCGCCTCGAGATGCGGGGACGCCGTCAGCGACCCGCCCGCCCGCACGAACGCGATGTGCTCGGTGACCAGCGGGGAGCCCAGTGCCTCCGCGCGCTCGGCCAGTGCGGTCAGTCGGTCCGCGGCGGGCCGGTCCGCACCCCCGAGGCCGAGCGAGACGCCGTGCGGCACCACGGTGACGCCGCGCTCGCGCAGCCGCCGCAGCGAGTCGGGCAGGTGCCCGGGGCAGACGTTCTCGGCCACCGCCTCGACCCAGTCGATCCCCGGCATCCGCTCCACGGCGTCCGCGATCTCAGGCCGCCACCCGATGCCCGTCCCCAGTCGCTCCATCGTCCCCTCCTCCACCCGGCCCGTTCCTCGAACGTGAGGGGGGTATGGCCCAGCCGTCCGCCCTCGAACCCCGCACCGCCCGCCTTCAGAGCAACATTTGAGGTTCGCGGGCCTGGCTCCCGTCCCCACCGGCGGAGGCGCAAGGGTCGCGTCCGCCCTGACACGCCGTGGACCGGACCTGTGCCCGAAGGCAGCGAGCAGCAGCCACATCACCCCGCGCGGGCAGGAGGCGCGGCTGGTGACCGTCGCTCAGGTCGTGTACGCGTCCGCCGCCGTCCTGAAGCGGGGGCAGCTCTACACCGGGCGGGAGGAGCGGTAGTTGAACACCGACCAGAGGACGAACAGGCCGGTCACGATCATGATGATGGACCAGAACGGCTGGTACGGCAGCCAGAGGAAGTTCGCGATCAGCGCCAGGCCGACCACGATCGCGCTCACCACCCGTGCCCAGGCGGCTCCGGCGAACAGTCCGAGCCCGGCCGCCACCACGAGCGCACCGACGATCACGTGGATCCAGCCCCACGCGGTCAGGTCGAACTCGAAGGAGTACTGGCCGAAGCTCGTGTACACCTCGTCGCCGGCGATCGCCGCGATGCCCTGGAGCACCGCGAAGAGGCCGTAGACGACCATCAGGATGCCGCCGAGAACGAGCCCTCCGGCCGCCAGTGGGTCGCCGGAACCGCCCGGGCCGGGGCCGCCTGGCGTCCGGTCGCCGGGGGCGGGCGGGGCGGGGGGAGGGGGCGCGGCGCTGGTCATGGCTGCCTCCTGGGTCGGGGTCGGCTGGTAACCCCACTGGAGCACTCGTCCGGGACCGGCGCGCCTGCGGCTACTCCGAACGGGTGGACGCCGCGCGGCCGGCCCCGTGCGGCTCCCGGCGCAGCGCCGGGTGGTCCGCGACCACCGTGCACGAGCCGGGCGCGATCTCCGTGAACCCCGCGTCGCGGACCAACGGCAGCCCGGTGCCGGTCAGTTCGGGCCAGCGGGCCGGGTCGGCCGTCCGGACGGCGAGCGGGAACCCCGCGTCGTGCCAGACGGCCCGCTCCTCGTCGGACAGCTCCCACCAGGCCAGTTGCGCGGCGTGCCCGGCCTGGGCCATGGCCTTGCCGGCCGACATGCCGAGGTCCGGGTTCAGCCACAGCACGGGGGCGGCCGGGTCCGCGCCCACCGGCGGCTCCGGGTCGTCGAGGTCGGTGCCGGAGACCTGGAGTCTGGCCAGGTCCTTGGGCCAGCCGTCCAGCGGGACGGGCGGGAAGACCCGCACCTCGGCCGACTTGCCGGTGACCGTGATGCCGGGCAGTGCCTCGGCCCGCCGCCACTCGGCGCGGCGCGCCCGCCGCACCACCTTGCGGATCCTGGCGTCCTGCCAGTCGCGCATCGCCCCGGCCCACTCGCCCTCGCCGGCCGACCGCTCGTCGGCCAGGATCGTCAGCACGGCCCGCGCGGCCGTCTCCAGCGCGTCCGTACGCGCCGGCGGGTCCGCCCGCTCGATCCGCACGACCAGGGGCAGCACGAACTGCGGTGCCTCGTCGCGCGCCGAGGGCTCGGACCGGAAGGGACTGTCGCTCACGGGCGTCGGGTCTTCGCTCACGAATCCCAGTGTGCCAGCCGGAAGATCGTGCAGGATGGCCGCATGCGACCCGCCCTGTGCCTCCGGAACGCGGGCCGCCGCTACGGACTGCGCGGTCCCTGGGTGCTGCGCGGTGTCGACCTGGCGGTGGCCCCGGGCCGGCTCGTCCGCGTCGAGGGAGCCAACGCCAGCGGCAAGTCCACGCTGCTGCGACTGCTCGCCGGCATCGACGCGCCGAGCGAGGGCCGTGTCACCGGGCGGCCGCGCACGGCGTACGTCCCCGAGCGGTTCCCGCCGGCCCTGCCCTTCACCGCCGCCGGATACCTCACCCGTCTCGGCACCGTGCACGGCCTGACCCGGGCGGCGGCCGCCCGGGCCGCCGGGGAGTGGCTGGAGCGACTCGGTGCCGCCGCATACGCCGAGAATCCGATGGCCCGGCTGTCGAAGGGCAGCAGCCAAAGGTCGCGGTCGCCCAGGCCATGCCGGCGATGGGGGCACCTCCCTGCTCGAGCGAAGCCGAGAGCTTGGGGGACCGAGCTGCTGGTGCTGGACGAGGCGTGGACCGGCCTGGACACCGAGGCCCGCGCCGAGTTGGAGCGCGCGGTCGCCGAACGCACGGCGGCCGACGGTGATCGCTGCCGCGGCACTGGTCCTGGCCGGTGCGCTGGCCTCCCGCAGATCACCCTGAGCAGGCGGTGCGCTGTGCCTCCTGCCACTCGCAGACGGGGCAGAGCGTGATGCCCTTGTACGACTCGGGGTACTCCGTCGGCTCCCGGCACAGCACGCACTCCGCGTACGGCGGTCCGTCCGCCCGCGGCGGCCTGGCCGCGTCGATCAGGCAGTAGTCGTTGTCGCTCATACGTCCAGCGTAGGCCGGGGGCGAGCCGTCAGAGGTCCCGCTGTTCCAGGGGTTTGGTCGCCGGGCCCTGGATCACCTTGCCGTCCGTGTCGAAGCGGGAGCCGTGGCAGGGGCACTCCCACGCGCGTTCGGCGTCGTTGAAGCTGACCAGGCAGCCCAGGTGGGTGCAGCGGGCGGAGACGGCGTGGAGCCCGCCGTCCTCGTCCCGGTACACCGCGACACGGTGGCCGTCGGCGCGGACCACGGCGCCCTCGCCGGGTGGCAGGGACTCCACCGGCGGCGCAGGACGCAGCCGGTCGCCCACGAAGTGCCCGGCGACCTTGGCCTGTGTCCTGAGGAACGACGGCGCCTCACGCACCGCGGGCTTCAGCCGTCGCGGGTCGTACAGCCCGCTCCACTCGCACTCCTCGCCCGTGATCTGCGCGGTCAGCAGCCGGCCCGCCATGATGCCGCCGGTCATGCCCCAGCCGCCGAATCCGGTGGCCACATAGGCGTGGCGGGCGCCCGGGTGCAGCGGGCCGACCATCGGCACGGTGTCCGTGGGCTCGGTGTCCTGCGTGGCCCACCGGTGGGTGACCTCCAGGTCCGGGAAGTGGTCGGTGGCCCAGGCGGTGAGGCGCTCGAAACGGGCCCGTGGGTCGCCCGTGCCGGGCGTGAAGTGCTCACCGGTGACGAGGAGCAGCCGCCGGCCGCCCTCGTGGGGCGCGGTGCGCACCGAGCGGGTGTCCTCCTCGGGCGTGATGAACATGCCGTCCGGGTCCTGGTCCGCGGGGATGGTCCCGGCGACGACCAGCTCACGGCGCGTGGAGAGGCGGGCGAAGAGCAGGGCCCGGTCGAAGATCGGGTAGTGCGTCGCGACGACGACGTCCCGGGCCCGGACCGTCGCCCCGGTCGTGGTCGACAGCCTGCACGGCTCGCCCTCGTCCAGGCCGAGGACGGTGGTGTCCTCGTAGATCCGCCCGCCGCGTTCGACCAGGTCGGCGGCGAGGGCCAGCAGGTACTTGCGCGGATGGAACTGGGCCTGCCCGGTGACCTGGACCGCGCCCGCCACCGGGAACGGCAGCCCGGTCTCCGTCGCGAACGAGGCGGTCAGCCCGGCCTCGGCCGCGGCCCGGGCCTCGGCGCGCAGTTCCTCCACGCGGCCCGTGTCGCGGGCGTAGGTGTAGGCGTTCCTCGTTTCCCACTCGCAGTCGACGCCGAGTTCCCCGGCGATCCGGGCCGCGTGCCCGATCGCCTCCGACTGGGAACGCGCGTACAGCCGCGCGCCCTCGGGGCCGCGGGTGCGCCGCAGCTTGTCGTAGACGAGCGTGTGCAGGGCGGTGACCTTGGCGGTGGTGTGCCCGGTGACGCCGGCCGCGACCCGCCCGGCCTCCAGCACGGCCACACTCCGCCCGGCCCGCGTCAGTTCCCACGCCGTGCACAGCCCGGCGATCCCCGCGCCGATCACCGCCACGTCGACGTTCAGATCCTCCGCGAGCGCCGGATGGCGGCCATCCGGCGCCGTCTCCAGCCAGTACGAGCTGCTGACCTGCTGCTTCTCGCTCATGGGCCGCCGAGTACCCCCGTCCGTTCGCTTCAGTGTCGGGCGGGTCGCTTTACAGAAGGGGTGGACCGGACTAACCTACAACCAAATGGTTGTAGATGAGTTGGGTGACGAGACGGTGGACCGGCTGTTCCACGCGCTGGCCGACACCACGCGCCGGGACATACTGCGCCGCTGCGTGCGCGGGGAGCTGTCGGTGTCCCGGCTGGCCGAGGCCTACCCGATGAGCTTCGCCGCGGTGCAGAAGCACGTCGCGGTGCTGGAACGCGCGGGTCTGGTCACCAAGCAGCGCAGCGGACGGGAGCAGCTCGTGTGCACCGACCCCGACGCGGTGGGCCGCGCACGCCAGGCCCTGGACGAACTCGAGTCCGCCTGGCGCGGACGCGTGGACCGGATGGCCCGGCTGCTCGCCGAGGACCCCGGAACCGAAGAGCACGACACGACGGAAGGATCCGAGCGATGAGTGTCACCAGTGTCGACAAGGACCTCGACAACCTCACCCTCACCCTGGTCGCCGACTTCGCCGCCCCGGTCGAGCGCGTGTGGCGGCTGTGGGCCGACCCCCGGCAGCTGGAGCGCTGGTGGGGTCCGCCGACCTACCCGGCGACCGTGGAGGAGCACGACCTGACGCCCGGCGGGGAGGTCACCTACTTCATGACCGGCCCGGAGGGGGACCGGCACCGCGGCTGGTGGCGGATCACCTCGGTCAGCGAGCCGACGGCCCTGGAGTTCACCGACGGCTTCGCCGACGACGACGGCAAGCCCAAGGACGACATGCCGACCATGTCCGTGACGGTGCGGCTCAGCGAGCAGGGCGGCGGCACCCGGATGGAGATGCGCTCGCTGTTCGATTCCCGTGAGCAGATGGAGCAACTGGTCGCCATGGGCATGGAGGAGGGCCTGAAGGAGGCCGTCGGCCAGATCGACGCCCTGCTCGCGGCCTGACCGGCTGGATCAAGGCGTGAGCCCCCCCGGGACGGCGTCGTCGTACCGTCGGGCTGCTCTGTCCCCCGGCGGTCCGGCGGGGCGCCGGGTTCCGTACCCGGCGCCCCGGACGGCGGTGCAGCGCCGGCTACCGGCGCCAGGGGCCCGTCACGGCGAACGTGGTGCCGGGCGCGTAGCAGTTGACGTACATGGTGTCGCCGTCGGGGGAGAAGGCCACTCCGGCGAACTCACCCCACTCGGGCTGCTGCGGGGTGCCGATGTTCTGCCGGTTGCGGGCCATCGCGTAGACCTCGCCGCGCCTGGTGACACCGTAGACGTGCTGGGCGCCGCTGCCGTCCTCGCAGACCATGAGGCCGCCGCTGGGCGCCAGGCAGATGTTGTCCGGCGACTCGCCCGGCATCTGCACATCGGTGTCCGGGCCGAAGACGATCACCAGGGTGAGCCGGCGGCACTCCGGGTCGTAGCGCCAGACCTGCCCGAAGTGGTCGGCGGCCGAACCGTCCGACCGGCGCGCGAAGGACGACACGAAGTACACCGAACGGCCGCCCCAGTAGCAGCCCTCCAGCTTCTGCGCGTGCGTGATGCCTTTGCGGCCGAAGTCCTGGAACCGGATCGGCGTCTGCGCTGCCTGCGGGTCCGGGACGTCCACCCACTCGATCTGGTCGAACTCGGCACCGACGTCCTGGATGGAGGACAGGTCCGGCACACCGGGCACGCGCATGGCCTGGAGCCGGCCGCCCGCGCGCAGCGAACCCCTGCCGCCCAGCGGCCGGTCCGGCAGGAACCGGTAGAAGAGGCCGAAGGGCTTCTCGAAGGCGTCCTCGGTCTCGTAGACGACGCCCCGCCGGGGGTCGACGGCGATCGCCTCGTGCGCGAAGCGGCCCATGGCGGTCAGCGGCACGGCTCCGGTGCGGTGCGGGTCGGCCGGGTCGACCTCGAAGATGAAGCCGTGGTCCTTGGTGTACCCGTTGGTGCCGGCCTTGTCCTCGGTCTCCTCGCAGGTCAGCCAGGTGTCCCAAGGGGTGGGGCCGCCCGCGCAGTTCACGGCCGTACCGGCGATCGCGACGCGCTCGGACCGGACCCTGTTGCGGGAGTCCAGTGTCAGGGCCGTGCAGCCGCCCTTGCCGGCCGGGTCGTAGGTGAGGCCCTCGACGGCCGGGACCGGCACCTTGCCGTTGGCGCGGTTCTCGTGGTTGCGGACCAGGTGGACCCGGCCGCCTCTGCCCGGGAAGGCCGCCATGCCGTCGTGGTTGGAGGGGACCTTGCCCTCGCCGGAGCGGAGTTCGTCTCCCTCGCGGGAGAGGATCCGGTAGTGGAACCCTTCCGGCAGGTCGAGGACGTCCTTCGGGTCGGGGACGAGCGGGCCGTAGCCGGTGTGGCCGAGGCCCTGTGCGGCGGCGGTGCCGGAGAAGAGTTCGGACAGGGCACCGGAGAACGCGATCCCGACGCCCAGGGCGCCCGTTCCGGCGAGTACCTGACGTCGTGTGGCGGAGCGACCGGATGCGGTCATGGGGAAACCTTCCTGCTGGCGGACAGGAACTGTGATCCCGCTGTGTCTATCACCTGCTGCGGGCAGCGGGAACCACGCGCGTAGCGCGGGTCACTGCTCGACGGCGCGCCGCAGCTCCTCCAAGGCCTGTTCGGCCTGCTCCGTGCGGTCGGCGGAGCCCTCCGCGATCTCCGCGGGGTCCGTGGTCTCCGCGTCCTCCGCGCTCCCCGTGGTCTCCGCCCGTCCCGCGATCTCCGCAGGGCCCGTGGTCTCCGCAGGGCCCGTGGTCTCCGCCTGTCCCGCGCTCTTCGCGGCGGGCTGTGCGCCCCGCTCCAGGAACCGCAGGAGTTCCACCGGAATGGGCAGGACGAGCGTGGAGTTCTTCTCCGCCGCCACCGCCATGACGGTCTGCAGCAGCCGGAGCTGGAGAGCCGAGGGCGTGTCGGCCATCTGGCGGGCCGCCTGGGCCAGCTTCTTGGAGGCCTGGTACTCGGCGTCGGCGTTGATCAGACGGGCCCGCCGCTCCCGGTCGGCCTCGGCCTGGCGGGCCATGGAGCGCTTCATGGTGTCCGGCAGGGAGACGTCCTTGATCTCCACGCGGTCGATGGTCACGCCCCACTCCACGGCCGGACTGTCGATCATCAGCTCCAGGCCCTGGTTGAGCTTCTCCCGGTTGGACAGCAGGTCGTCCAGCTCGCTCTTGCCGATGATCGAGCGCAGCGAGGTCTGAGCCATCTGCGAGACGGCGAAGCGGTAGTCCTCGACGTTGATGATCGCGGCAGACGGGTCCACGACCTTGAAGTACACCACCGCGTCCACCCGCACGGTCACGTTGTCGCGGGTGATGCCCTCCTGGGCGGGGACCGGCATGGTCACGATCTGCAGGTTGACCTTGCGCATCCGGTCGACCGCGGGGATCACGAGGGTGAACCCGGGCCGCCGCACGTTCCCGTGCAGGCGCCCGAGCCGGAAGACGACCCCGCGCTCGTACTGCTTGACGACCCGCGCCGCGGCGGCCAGGTACACCAGCGCGCCGGCTCCGACCGCTGCCACCACGCCGACCAGCTCTTCGACCATGCCGACCTCCCCGCTCAGAGGTCCGAATCCGTCTGCTTCTGTCACGATATGCCCGAACCGGGGTGTGGGGCCATGCCCTGGAATCCCGGCCGGAGCGGCGGCGGACGCGCGTGGTCCGGGGCGCGCTGGGTGCGCGCCCCGGACCAGGGCCTGGGTGAAACGATCAGGCGGCTATGCGGCGGTGACCTTCTCGGCCGCGGCCTCCTCGGGCTCCGTGACCTTCACCGGCTCCGTGCCCGTCGCGCTGTGGCGCGCGGCCCAGTTCTCCAGGGCCGTGCGGCAGGCGTGGTCGAGGTGGTGCAGGCCGGAGAGGTCCAGCTCGACCGGACGGTCCTGCGGCAGGCTCTCCAGGTTGTCGAGGATCTTCGGCAGCCGCAGGAAGGTCGCGTTGCCGGACAGGTACGCCTGGATCGGCCCGGCGCCCTTGTCGATGATCTCCATCTTGATGTGCGAGGCCTCCCAGGCGGTCTTGACGACCGACAGGGCCAGGCCGATGAGCACACCCTCGAACATGTTCACCGCGACGATCGACACGGCCGTGACGACCAGGATGAGAGCCTCGCCCCGGTGCTCCTTCCACAGCGGCACGAGCTTGCGGAAAGGGATCAGCTTCCATCCGGCGTGGACCAGGATGCCGGCGAGGGCGGGCAGCGGGATCAGCGCCAGCGTGCCCGGCAGCAGCGCGGCGAACAGCAGTAGCCAGACGCCGTGCATCACCCGGGACGCCTTGGTCCTGGCGCCGGCGCTGACGTTCGCGGAGCTGCGGACGATGACCGCGGTCATCGGCAGTGCGCCGAGCACACCGCAGATCGTGTTGCCCGCGCCCTGCGCCATCAGCTCCTTGTCGTACTGGGTGCGCGGGCCGTCGTGCAGCCGGTCCACGGCGGCGGCGCTGAAGAGGCTCTCGGCGGAGGCGATCAGGGTGAAGGCGATGATCGTCCCGATGATGCCGACGCCCACGCCGCCGAAGGCGTCCAGGCCGGGCGGCTGGATGGAGTCCAGCAGACCCTGCACCTTGACGGTCGCGACCGGCAGGTCGAACAGGGCGGTGACCGCGATCGCCAGGATCACCGCGGCGAGCGCGCCGGGTACGGCCTGCACCTTCTTCGGCAGCTTCTTCCACAGCACCATCACCGCGATGGTGGCCGCGCCGAGCACGAGGGACGTGAGCGCCGCCGTGCTGCCGGCCGCGTCGACGGCTGCACCGGGCAGGCCCAGGATCTTGTCGATACCGGAGGCGGGTGCCTTCAGCCCGGCCGTCGCGTACAGCTGACCGGCTATGAGCACCAGACCGATTCCGGCCAGCATGCCCTCGACGACCGAGACCGATATCGCGCGGAACCAGCGGCCGAGCTTCAGCGCGCCCATGACCAGCTGGAGCAGACCGGCTGCCAGCACGATGATGCCGAGCGCGGGCAGCCCGTACTGGTCGACCGCCTCGAAGACGAGCACGGTCAGACCGGCGGCCGGACCGGACACCTGCAGGCTGCTGCCCGGCAGGAATCCGGTGACGAGGCCGCCCACGATGCCGGTGACCAGGCCGAGTTCGGCCGGGACACCGGAGGCGACGGCCACGCCCACGCACAGCGGGAGCGCGACCAGGAACACGACGAGCGAGGCGGTGAAGTCCTGCTTGAGGTAAGGGAACTTGGTCATGGAGTCCCTCACAGCTTCTCGAAGGAGTCGGTGTCCGCGCGGTGTTCCCGCACGGTCCCGGTGTGCACCTCGTAGAACCAGGCGTGCAGGCCGAGTCGGCCCTCCGCCAGCCGGCGCTCGACGCAGGGGTACGACCGCAGTCGAAGGACCTGGGTGAGGGCGTGGTTCTGCACGGCCTCGGCGACGGTCGGGTCGGCGGGGTCCGAGCACGCGGGCTCGTCGGCGGCGCGAGCGAGCCAGTCGCGCACCGCGGGCACGGCGGCGAGGTCGTCACCGCGTACCACCGCGCCCACGGCGCCGCAGTGCGAGTGGCCGCAGACCACGATCTCCTTGACGCCGAGAACCTCCACGGCGTACTCGATCGTGGCCGCCTCCGATGTGGGGTGGTCGAAGGAGTGCGGGGGGACGACGTTGCCCGCGGTGCGCAGCTCGAAGAGCTCGCCGGGACGGGCGCCCGTGATCAGGGCCGGTACGACCCTGGAGTCGGAGCAGGTGATGAACAGGACGTCGGGGGACTGGCCCTCGGCGAGGTGGGCGAACTCCTCAGGGCGCTGTCCGAAGGTGCGGGCGTTGTCGATGAGGGGTTGCATGAGTGTGGTGACTCCTCCTGGCGCGCAGTGGGGGCGCGTCGGACGGGCATGACAGAGGGTGGGGGGGAACTGCTCTGCTGCTCAGCAGCGAAAGACCTGCAGTGCTGCCGGGGTGTGCGACGCCGAGGATCTCGACGTGCGGTGATGCGCGGCGCCGGGTCTGACCGGGTCGTCTGCCGTCGGCTGGATGCGCCGCTGCAGCGGCCGCTCGGGCGCCGTGGGTGCCGAGTCGGCGGTGTGGGACCGGTCGCGGGTCCGCAGGGGACCGGTCGGGTCCCCGTGGTGTCCGGCGCGGCAGGTGGCCATCTCGTCGCGCAGAGCCTTCCCGGAGGACTTGTGCCCGGGGCGCGAGGACTTGCCGGAGGGCTTCGGCCCGGGCTGGGCGTTGGCCTCGGCCTGGCTCTGCGCATGCGCGGATGCGAAGGACGCGGTCGGTGCGAAGAACTGAAGGGCGAGCAGGACGGCGGCGAGGATCGAAACCACGGTCCGTGCCGTCGTACCTCGGTACATGCGCCCCCCTTCAGGTACTTCGCACGTCTAGTGCGGACCAATACTTGGTCAATGGCTGGTCAAGAAACACGTTAACCCGGCAAGGTCGTTTGCAGGGTTAACTTAACGTTTCGAGCTGAAGAGAGCCTGAAAACCGTGGATGGACGGCTTGAATGAGCCCTTTCCCGCGGGGAGTTGGTGCGGTAGAGGGGCTGTGGTTACCGGGAGCCCACCAGTTTGCCCGCGTCGCGGGCGAGGGCGGTGAGCCGGGAGATGGCCCGGAAGTACTTCTTGCGGTAGCCGCCGTTCAGCATCTCCTCGCTGAACAGCTGGTCGAAGGGCAGGCCCGAGGCCAGCACGGGCACCTCGCGGTCGTAGAGCCGGTCGGCGAGGACGACCAGCCTGAGGGCCGTCGACTGGTCGGGAACCGGGTGCACACCGGTGAGGCACACGGCCTTGATCCCGTCGGCCAGAGCGCCGTACCGGCTGGGGTGGACCCGGGCCAGATGCTCCAGGAGGGGCGAGAACGCGTCGAGGGAGGCGCCCTCGGCGGCGCGCGCCACGCCGGTCACCTGTTCGTCGGAGTACGGCGGCGGCGCCTCGGGCAGTCCGCGGTGGCGGTAGTCCTCGCCGTCGATGCGCAGGGCCCGGAAGTGGGCCGACAGGCCCTGGATCTCGCGCAGGAAGTCGGCCGCGGCGAACCGGCCCTCGCCGAGCTTGCCGGGCAGCGTGTTGGAGGTGGCGGCGAGCGCCACGCCGGCGTCGACCAGCTTGCCGAGCAGAGTGGAGACCAGGACGGTGTCGCCCGGGTCGTCGAGCTCGAACTCGTCGATGCACAGCAGGCGGTGGCCGGACAGCGTCCGGACGGTCTGCTGGAACCCGAGGGCGCCGACCAGGTTGGTCAGCTCCACGAACGTGCCGAACGCCTTCAGCGCGGGCTCCGCCGGGGTGGCGTGCCACAGGGACGCCAGCAGGTGGGTCTTGCCGACGCCGTAGCCGCCGTCGAGGTAGACGCCGCGCGGGCCGGCGGGGGCCTTCTTCGGTGCCTTGCCGAAACCGAACAGCCGCCGCTTGCCGGAGCCCGCGGCTCCCGAGTCGAGGCCCGCCGCGAAACCCTCCAGGACCCGGACGGCCTCCGTCTGGCTGGGCTGGTTCGGGTCGGGGATGTACGTGCCGAAGCGGACGGAGTCGAACCGCGGCGGCGGCACCATCTCGGCGACCAGCCGGTCCGCGGGGACATGCGGCTCACGGGCGCACAGGGACAGCGGGGCCGGGTCGGGTATGGGGCCGGTACCGGAGGGGGCCAGGGGAGAGGACACGGTTCACCATGCTACGGCGCGTGGAACACTGCACCGCATGCGACGTCTGTTCCCCGTGACCGATGAAACAGCAGCTCCGGCGCCGGGCGGCGCGTCCGGTGAGGGCGCCGGGCGGGAGTGGAGCCTGGACGAGCTGGCCGCCGCGTACGCCTACCCCGAGCCGGGGCCCGGGGGGCCGGGGGCGTGGCTGCGCGCCAACATGGTGTCCACGCTGGACGGGGCCGCCCAGCACGACGGCCGTTCGCAGCCCATCTCCAGCGCCACCGACATGCGGATCTTCGGCACCCTGCGGGCGCTGGCCGACGTCGTGGTCGTCGGCGCGGAAACCGTGCGCAAGGAGGGGTACCGGCCGGCCCGCGCGCGCGAGGACTTCGCCGCGAGGCGGGAGGCGGCCGGGCAGCGGCCCGCACCCGCGATCGCCGTGGTCACCGCCAGTCTCGACCTGGACTTCTCGCTCCCGCTGTTCACCTCACCCCTGGTGCCCACCCTGATCCTCACGGGCGCCGCGGCCGCCCCGGACCGGGTCGCCGCCGCCGAGAAGGCGGGCGCCCGGGTGGTGACCGCCGGGGACGGCATCGGCGTGGACCCCGCCCGCGCCGTCCGGGCCCTCGCCGGCCTCGGCCACACCCGGCTGCTCACCGAGGGCGGTCCGCGGCTGCTCGGGCAGATGGTCGCGGCCGGGGTGCTCGACGAGCTGTGCCTGACCGTGTCCCCGATGCTCACGGCGGGCGAGGCACAGCGCATCGCCGGGGGGCCGGCGGTCACGGTCCCGCACCGTTTCGGGCTGGTGTCGATCCTCGAGGAGGACGGCTTCCTGTTCACGCGGTACGGGCGGGCCCTGCCGGCGTACTGAATCGCCGGACCCGGGGTACAAGGTCTCGGCGGCCGGCAAGTCCGGCCCCCCGGTACGTCCAGAAGTGGGGGCAAAGGGCGTCGCCGGTCCGTTAATCAGTGAAATGTGCCGTTCCGTTTGGTTTCCGGAGGGCACACTGGATCCGGCAGTACCCGTGCGCACACGGGGCAGGATGGTTTCCGCCGGGCCCGCTGCGGCCCGCGGAGGAGTGGGGCCACGGGCCCCCGGGAGCAGAAGGGGCGCCTGGTGTTCACAAGCGTATTGATGATCGAGAAGGCGCTGACGTCCGCCGACGTGGAGTTCGTCACCACCTTGCACGGGGAGGAGCAGGTCTCCTTCCAGGTGCTGCTGCAGCCGCGCGGCGAGCAGGCGGACCGCCTGCTGCGGGCCATCGACGACGTGGCGCTCGGCGAGCTCGACGAGGCCGTCCGCGAGGGGGAGACGCCGGAGGGGGAGGAGGCGCTGAGCGTGGGGCAGCGGGCTCTTGAGGTGTCACTCGCCGCGTTGCGCGCCTCGGGCAGTCCGGCGGAGGGGCGGCTGATCGAGGACCATCCGCTGGATGCGCTGAAGTCCCTGGTGGAGGAGGCCGGGGCGGACGAGGTCATCGTGCTGACCGATCCCCACTACGTGGAGGAGTTCTTCCACCGGGACTGGGCTTCCCGGGCCCGGCACAAGGTGGGGGTGCCGGTGCTGAAGCTGTTCTCGCACAGCAAGGCGTAGTGCCGGGGTGCGGTGGTCCGCCGGGTGCTCCCGGCGCCCCCTGATGGGCGTTGCGGCCCTGCGTACGCAATAGGCTTGGCCCCGCTAACCCCCGTCACCCGAACTTGGAGACACGCATGGCAGCCGGCCTTCCTCCCGCCATGGACCGACCGCACTTCATCGGGATCGGTGGGGCCGGGATGTCGGGGATCGCGAAGATCCTCGCGCAGCGCGGGGCCGTCGTGGCGGGCAGCGACGCCAAGGAGTCGGCCACGGCCGAGGCGCTGCGGGCGCTGGGGGCGACCGTGCACATCGGGCACGCCGCGGAGCATCTCGCCGACGACGCCAGCTGTGTGGTCGTGTCGTCGGCGATCCGGCAGGACAACCCCGAGCTGGCCCGCGCGGCCGAGCTCGGTATCCCCGTCGTGCACCGGTCCGACGCGCTCGCGGCGCTGATGGACGGGCTGCGGCCGATCGCCGTCGCCGGTACGCACGGCAAGACGACCACGACGTCGATGCTGGCCGTGTCGCTGAGCGCGCTGGGCCTGAAGCCCTCGTACGCGATCGGCGGGGACCTGGACGTGCCCGGCTCCAACGCGCTGCACGGCGAGGGCGAGATCTTCGTCGCCGAGGCGGACGAGTCGGACCGCAGCTTCCACACGTACGCGCCCGACGTCGCGATCGTCCTCAACGTCGAGCTCGACCACCACGCCAACTACGCGTCGATGGACGAGATCTACGAGTCGTTCGAGACGTTCGTGGACCGGATCACCGAGGGCGGCACGCTGGTGATCGCCGCCGACCACGAGGGCGCCCGGGAGCTGACGCGCAGGGTCGCCGGGCGCGGCGTGCGCGTGGTGACCTACGGCGAGTCCGAAGACGCCGGCGTGCGCATCCTGTCGGTCGTGCCGCAGGGGCTGAAGAGCGAGGTCACCGTCGTACTGGAGGGACAGGAGCTCACCTTCACGGTCTCCGTCCCCGGCCGGCACTACGCGCACAACGCGGTCGCCGCGCTGACGGCGGGCGTGGCCCTCGGCGTCCCGGCGGCCGAGCTGGCCCCGGCGATCGCCGCGTACACGGGCGTGAAGCGGCGGCTCCAGCTGAAGGGCGAGGCCGCGGGCGTGCAGGTCATCGACTCCTACGCGCACCACCCCACCGAGATGACCGCCGACCTGGAGGCCATGCGCGCGGCGGCCGGTGACGCCCGGATCCTGGTCGTCTTCCAGCCGCACCTCTTCTCGCGGACGCAGGAGCTCGGCCAAGAGATGGGCCAGTCCCTCGCCCTCGCGGACGCCTCGATCGTGCTGGACATCTACCCGGCCCGGGAGGACCCGATCCCGGGCGTGACGAGCGAGCTGATCACCGAGGCGGCCCGGGCCGCGGGCGCCGACGTGACGCCGGTGCACGACAAGGCGGACGTCCCGTCGGTCGTCGCGGGAATGGCGAAGCCGGGTGATCTCGTTCTCACCATGGGAGCGGGCGACGTCACCGACCTCGGCCCGCACATCCTGGACCGTCTGTCGAACTGAGGGGCTGGAAGCTCATGGCGTACGACGTCGAGAAGCCGGACGAGCAGTGGCGCGCGGAGCTGAGCCCGGGCGAGTACGCGGTCCTGCGGCAGGCGGCCACCGAGCCCGCCTTCACCGGTGAGTACACCGACACCAAGACCCGGGGCGTCTACTCCTGCCGGGCCTGTGGCGCGGACCTGTTCACCTCGGACACCAAGTTCGAGTCGCACTGCGGCTGGCCGTCCTTCTTCGACCCGAAGGACACCGACGCGGTGGAGCTGATCGAGGACCGGTCGCACGGCATGGTGCGGACCGAGGTGCGGTGCGCCCGATGCGGCTCGCACCTCGGGCACGTGTTCGCGGGCGAGGGGTACCCCACGCCCACGGACCAGCGGTACTGCATCAACTCGATCGCGTTGCGCCTGGCACCCGGGGAGCGCTGAGGCGGCGCTCAGCGGATCCGGCACTCCTTCTGTGTGAGGGGTGCCGTGTGCCCCGCGGTGCGGCGGCACACCACGCGGGGGTCGGACCTGCCGTCGTCGGCGCGGCGGAGACCGCCTTCGGTCCGCCCCACTTGCGCGGGTCGCTCAGCGTCCGCACCAACCGCGGCCCGGCCGCACCTCCGTGCGCCCCTCGTAGGCGTCCCGGGCCACCGCGCAGCACGTGCCGTGCGCCTCCTGGCCCGTGTACAGCAGCCGGACCAGCCCGGCCACCGCGTCGTCGTCCCGGCTCTCGTGCGTGTGCACGGCGAACACCGGCATCGGCGTCGGTGCTCCTGCGGACGTCCTGGCTGAGATCTCGAACTGGTTCTGGAGGTGGCGCCCGGCGTCGCTCTCCGGCATGCCGTCAGGGCCCCCAGGGCGGGCCGGTGGCGCTCACGCCGCCGCGACCCCGCTCGTCGCCCCCTCCCCCGGAAACCCCGCACTCCGCAGCACCCGCCTCCCCGCGTCCACCGCGAACACCTCGCAGTGGTCGCGGGCCGCTGCCCACTCGACGCCTGCCACGCCGAGGGCGAAGGCCGCTGTCGCGACCGTGTCCGCCTCCGTCAGGGTCGGGGCCACGACGGTCATGCTGAGGAGGCCGGTCGCGGGGCGGCCGGTGCGGCCGTCGAGGATGTGGTCGCCGCGTTCGTAGCGGGCGGAGGTCGCCACGGCCCGGTCCGTGACATCCAGGACCGTGCACAGCCGGTCGGCGTGCTCGGGGTGGCGTACGCCGACGCGCCAGGGGCCGCCGGAGGCGATCACATCGCCGCCCGCGTTGAGGCAGAAGCGCCTCGCCCCCGCCGCCGACAGCAGCTCCGCTGCCTTCTGCACCGACCAGCCCTTCACCACGGCGCAGGGGTCGAGGCCGCGGCCGGGCAGACGGACGTCGAAGGCGCCCCCCGTCGCGATCCGGTACTCCTCGCACAGGTCCAGCACCTCGCGCAGCCCCGGGCTGGGCCCGCGCACCTCGCCCCGGTCCAGCCGTGACACCTCGCTGTCCGGGCGGAACGGGCTGAACCGCGCGTCGACCTCGCGCAGCCAGGCGAACAGGCCGTCCACCGGCGCCTCGGGGAAGTCCTCGTCGTCGACGCGGACCGAGACCGGGAACCCCATGACGTGCTCGACGCGCCTCATTCCGTCAGCCCTTCGCGTCGATGGCGGCCTGGAGGGACTTCTTGTAGCCGTCGCTGGTGATGGTGGCGCCGGACACGGTGTCGATGTCGGCGCTCTGCGCCTGGAGCGTCTCCTCGATCAGCCGGGGCACGGCCGCCGTGGTCTGCGGGTGGTCCGGCTGCTGCACCATGCGCACCGAGGCGATCTTGTCGTCGTCGAAGGTGACCTCGACCTGCACCGGGCCCTTCTCGGTGTCGATGGTCGAGCCCGACACGACCGTGGTCGTGGAGCCACCCGACGAGGAGACCGAGGGCGTCGACGCGGGTGCCGCGGCCTCCGTGGCGGTGGACGACGCCCCGGTGTCGTGCGAAGGGGCGTAGCGCCAGACCGGGATCAGGCCCGCGACGCTCAGGACGAGGACGGGCAGGGCTCGCTTCACGAATCTCTCCTCGTCATCCGGCCAGGCTGAAGCGTTCGAAGTGGATCTGCGGCCTGGGCACGTCCAGCTCGCGCAGGCTGCCGAGCACCGCGTTCATCATCGGCGGCGGGCCGCACAGGTAGACGTCCCGCTCGGCGATGTCCGGCACCAGCCGGGCCAGCTCCCGCGGCGCCAGCCGGTCCGGCACGGGCGGCCCGGTCACCAGGTGCAGTTCGGCTCCCTTGGCGAGCGCGAGGTCGCGCAGTTCGCCGTAGAGGACGGCGTCCTGGTCCGTGGCCACCCGGTAGATCACGACCGCGTGGCCGTGCAGTTCCTCCAGCAGGGCCCGGATCGGAGTGACACCGACGCCACCGGCGATGAGCAGGGCGTCCGGGCGGGTGCGGTGCAGGGTGGTGAAGGCGCCGTAGGGGCCTTCGGCGAACACGCGCGTGCCGGGCTTCAGGTGCCGCAGCGCCGCGCTGCCGTCACCGGCCCGCTTGGCGGTCAGGCGGAGTGTGCGGCCGTCCGGAGCGGCGGAGAGGGAGAACGGGTTCGCCTGCCACCAGCGGTCCTTCGTCAGGAACCGCCACAGGAAGAACTGCCCGGCCCGGGCGGGCAGCCGGTCCAGGTCGCGGCCGGTGATGTAGACCGAGACGACGTGGTCGTTCTCCGGGACCACCGCCGTCACCCGGAGCCGGTGGCGGAGGTTGCGCCACAGCGGCAGCACCAGCCGGCCGGTGAACACCGAGGCCAGGGCCGTGCCCCACACGCCGTACCAGTACGTCGTCGCCACCGGCGACGAGGTGAAGGTCGTCCCCGCCGCGACCTGGTGCGTGAACGCCAGGACCACCGCGACGTAGGTGTACAGGTGGATGAAGTGCCAGGTCTCGTAGGCCAGCCGGCGCCGGGCGTACCGGGCCGAGACGGCGCCGATCACGATGATGATCGCCAGGGCGACGATCGCCCGCAGTACGCCCTCGACCGTCCCGGCGAGGTCCACCAGCTGGTTCACCGGGTCCAGCGACGAGGACCGCGCGTAGCCGAAGACGATGAACACGGCGTGCGCCAGCAGCAGCCACAGCACCGAGAAGCCGGTCCAGCGGTGCCAGGACGTCAGCCGGTCCATGCCGATCCGCCGGTCGAACCATGGCAGCCGGGCCACCAGCAGCAGCTGGAACGCCATCAGCAGTGCCGCGTACAGGCCGGACAGCCGGCCCAGCACGATCAGCGCGTTCGAGGCGAACCCGGCCTGCGCGAAGAACACGGTCACCACGACCGCGTTCGCCAGCAGCACCGCGTACAGGCCGGTGCGGCCCACCACTCTGGGCCGCACGCCCGGGCGGGTCGCCGCGGGAGGTTGATGGAGGGTCGTCACGGTCGGCAGCTCCTTGATCGGATCCTGGTACACCGAGCTTGGCGCGGGGGAGCTGTCGGGAAGCTGTCGCTCAACTTTCAAGTGTCTATCGATCCCGCGGCGGAAGGGCGGGCGGCTGGGGCGGCACGGCTCCCGTGCAGCACTATGAGCTCGTGGAAAAAGTACGACTTCTCGTCGTCGACGACGACCCGCCCATCGCCGACCTCGTCGCGACCGTCGCCCGCTACGAGGGCTGGGAGGCGGTCACGGCGTACACCGGCGAGGACGCGCTGCGGCGGGCGGCCGAGTTCCACCCGGACATCGTGGTGCTCGACCTGATGCTGCCCGGCGTGGACGGCTTCGGCGTCCTGGACCGGCTGCGGGCCTCCGGCACGATGGTGCCGGTGGTGTTCCTCACCGCGCGCGACGGCGTCGCCGACCGGGTCGCGGGCCTCACCCGCGGCGGCGACGACTACCTGGTCAAGCCGTTCGCCGTGGAGGAGCTGATGGCCCGGCTGCGGACCGTGCTGCGGCGCAGCGCCGGACCCGCCTTCCAGCGGTCCGTGCTCCGGATCGGCGACCTGACGATGGACGAGGACACCCGAGAGGTCCGGCGCGGCGACAGGCTGCTGTCGCTGACCCCGACCGAGTACGAGGTGCTGCGCTACCTCATGCGCAAGTCGCCCACCGTGCTCACCAAGGCGCAGATCCTCGACCACGTGTGGGAGTACGGCTTCGGCGGCCGCTCCAACGTCGTCGAGCTGGTCGTCAGCCGGCTGCGCCGCAAACTCGACGAGACCGACGACGGCGGGGCGCCGCTCATCCACACCGTGCGCGGATTCGGGTACGTGCTGCGGCAGGCCGCCGAGTGATCGCCCGGCTGCGAGGCACCTACCGCAGAATGCGGCTGGGCACCCGGCTGGCCCTCGGCCTCGGCGCCCTGTCCCTGGTCGTGTTCGCCGTCGTCGGCACGGCCCTGACCACGTACATGCGGGACTACCTGTCGGCCCAGCTCGACACCCAGCTCGCGCAGGCCCAGATCGCCCAGTCCAAGAGCATCGCGGACTACGGCACCCTCTCGGGCAAGAAGTACTACAGCTGGTTCTACGCCGTGTACGACGTGTCGGAGGGATCGCCCGAGCTGCGCAGGCCCGAGGACCCGGCCGACCTGCCGGAGGACGTCGACGACTTCACCTCCCTGGCTTCGGCGCAGATCGCCGCGCACACCGAACTGCTGCGCACCGAGCACCTCAAGGGCGCCGGCACCTACCGGCTGCGCGCCTGCCAGGTCGAGCACGGGGTGGTGCTGGTCAGTGCCGCGCCCATGGAGGACATCGAGGACACGGTCGGACAGCTGATCACGCTCCAGGTCGTCACCTTCGCCCTGGCGCTGCTCGCGCTGGTCGTCTTCGGCCGCCGGATGCTGCGCCGCGGCCTGAAGCCGCTCAGCGACATGGCGTCCACCGCGCACGGCATCGCCTCGCACGACCTCACCGAGTCGGCGGCCCGGCTGCCGCTGCGCGCCGACGGCCGGGACGGCGGGCCCGAGGTGGACGAGCTGCGCACCGCCTTCAACACCATGCTGGAGCACATCGACGACTCCCTCGCCGTGCGCGCCGAGGCCGAGCAACGGCTGCGCCGCTTCGTCGCCGACGCCTCGCACGAGCTGCGCACCCCGCTGATGTCGGTGCGCGGTTACGCCGACCTCTTCCAGTACGCCGCCGCCAACGCCCCCGAGGAACGCGACCGGCATCTGGCCCGCCTGCGCGCCGAGGCCGCCCGCATGGGCATCCTCCTGGACGACCTGCTGCTGCTCGCCCGGCTGGACGCGGCGGAGGTGGAGGCGCCGCTGCGGCTGCAGGACGCCGACCTCGTGGAGCTGGTGGGCCAGGCCGCGGACGCCTTCCGCGCGGGCCGCCCCGGCCATCCGCTGACCGTCCTGGCCGGTCCGGCGCCGGTGCGGCTGCTGATGGACCCGCAGCGCATCCGGCAGGTCGTCGACAACCTCCTGACCAACGCCGCCGTGCACACCCCCGCGGGGACGAAGGTGTCGGTGGAGGTGGCCGTAGTGCCCGGCGCGGCCGAGGTGCGGGTCGCCGACACCGGGCCGGGCATCCCGCCCGGCGACCGGGCCCGTGTCTTCGACCGCTTCTACCGCGTCGACAAGGCCCGCAGCCGCGACCGCGGCGGCAGCGGCCTCGGCCTCGCGGTCGCCCGGTCCCTGGTCCGCGCGCACGGCGGCCGCATCGAGCTGAACAGCGCACCCGGAGCGACGGTCTTCACCGTGCGCCTGCCGGCCCAGGGTGTCCGCCCGGCGGACCGGTGAAAGGCGCCCTCTAGACTCGACCGGAACCAGCCCGTACGACCATGGCCAACGCTTCCGCCAACCCGAAGGGCTCCGGCGCCTTGATACGGATCGAATCAGTCACCAAGCGCTATCCGGACGGCACGGTGGCGGTCGACCGGCTCTCCCTGGAGATACCCGACCGCTCGATCACCGTCCTCGTCGGACCCTCGGGCTGCGGCAAGACGACCACCCTGCGGATGATCAACAGAATGGTCGAACCGAGTGAGGGAACGATCCTCCTCGACGGCGAGGACATCCAGCGACGGCCCGTCACCACCCTGCGCCGGTCCATGGGTTACGTCATCCAGAACGCCGGCCTCTTCCAGCACCGCACGATCCTCGACAACATCGCCACCGTGCCCCGCGTGCTCGGCTGGGGCAAGCAGAAGGCCCGGGCCCGCGCGGCCGAGCTGATGGAGCGCGTGGGTCTCGACACCGCACTCGCCAAGCGGTACCCCTACCAGCTGTCCGGCGGCCAGCAGCAGCGCGTCGGCGTGGCCCGGGCGCTCGCCGCCGACCCGCCCGTCCTGCTCATGGACGAGCCGTTCTCGGCGGTCGACCCGGTCGTGCGCAAGGGTCTCCAGGACGAACTACTGCGCATCCAGGACGAGTTGGGCAAGACCATCGTCTTCGTCACCCACGACATCGACGAGGCGATCAAACTCGGCACGACGGTCGCCGTGATGCGCGAGGGCGGTCACCTCGCCCAGTACGCACCCCCCGCCGAGCTGCTGTCCCACCCCGCGGACACCTTCGTCGAGGACTTCCTCGGGGCCGACCGCGGCATCCGGCGGCTGTCCTTCTTCCCCTCCGCCGGACTCCCGCTCACCACCGGCCCGGTGATCCCGGCGGACGCCACCGCCGAGCAGATCGCCGCCCCCGACGAGCCCTGGCTCCTGGTCACCGATGCCGACGGCAGGCCCCTGGGCTGGGGCGAGCGGCGCGACCTGACGGCCGGTGACATCAGGGCCGGCCGGCTCGTCCCGCACGGACGGCCCTTCGTCCCCGGCACCGACTCCCTGCGGGCCGCCCTCGACTGCGCCGTGCTCTCCCCGGCCGGCCACGCCGTCGCCGTGGACGACTCCGGGCGGGTGACCGGCGTGGTCTCGCAAGCGGCCATCGGCGAGGCGATCCGCAGCGCCCACGCCGCCGGCCACGCCGACGAGGCCAAGGTCGCGTCGTGAACGGCTTCTTCGACATCCCGAGCGACCTCCAGCACAGCTACCTCGGCCTGATCGGACTGCACCTGCGCGAGGCCCTGCTGCCCGTGCTGGCCGGGCTGCTGCTCGCGCTGCCGCTCGCCCAGCTCTGCGTCCGGTTCCGCTGGCTGTACCCGCCCGTGCTCGGCGCCACCACCATCCTCTACGCCGTCCCGTCGCTGGCGTTCTTCGTGGTCCTCATCGACTACACCGGCCAGACCGAGCTGACCGTGATGATCCCGCTGGCCGTGTACAGCCTCGTGGTGCTCGTGCCGGCCATCGTCGACGGGGTGCGGTCGGTGCCGCAGGAGACCCTGGCCGCCGCCACCGCCATGGGGTTCGGGCCCGTACGCCGGTACCTCCAGGTGCAGTTGCCGATCGCCGTGCCCGCCATCATCGCCGGGCTCCGGGTCGCCACCGTCTCCAGCATCTCCCTGGTCAGCGTCGGCACCCTCATCGGCAACCAGGGCGCCCTCGGCAACCTGCTCGCCGACGCGCAGAAATACGACCGGCCCGAGCTGGCCGTGAACTCCGTCATCACCACGGCCGTCCTGGCCATCGCGTGCGACGCCTTGCTGGTGCTGCTGCGCGTCGCGCTGACCCCGTGGATGCCGAACGGCACCCGCAGGCGACCGAAACCCGGCGTGCGGCAGCAACAGCCCGCCCCCCAGGACGTGACCCGGTGAACGTACTGAACTTCGTCAACGCCTTCTTCAGCGACGGCTCCCACTGGCACGGCTACGACGGCATCCCGCAACGCCTGCTCGAACACGTCCAGTACGCCGCTCTGGCCCTGACCCTCGCCGCCGCGATCGGACTGCCCGTCGGCCTGGTCACCGGGCACACCGGGCGGGGCGGCAACGCCCTCGCCTTCATCGCCACCGCCGCCCGCGCGCTGCCCAGTTTCGGCCTGCTCGTGCTGATCGTCATCGTGATGGGCTTCGGCCTGCTGCCCGTGATGATCCCCCTGGTCATCCTCGCCGTGCCGCCGATCCTGGTGACCACCTACGAGGCCGTCCGCACCGTCGACCCCTCCCCGGTCGACGCCGCCCGAGGCATGGGCATGCACGAGTCGCGGATCCTCTTCCAGGTCGAACTGCCGGTCGCGCTGCCGCTGATCCTGAGCGGGCTGCGCTCGGCGGCCATCCAGATCGTCTCGACGGCCACCATCGCCGCCTACGTCAGCCTGGGCGGCCTCGGCAGGTACATCGTCGACGGGCTCTACCAGCGCAACTACGAGAAGGTGGTCGGCGGCGCCACCCTCGTGGCCGTCCTGGCGCTCGTCACGCTGGCGGTGTTCTGGGCGGTGGGCCGCCTGGCCGTGTCGCCGGGGGTGCGCCGACGCTGACGCCCTCGCGGTGTCCGCAAGAAACCGTGACCAGGGCGCTCTTGACTGATCGTAAAGCGGCTGGATTGGATCGGTGGATGACTTCCACCGCGAAGAGCAGCTGGTCCAGGACGAGGCACACCGGTGCGGCGGCCGCCGCGCTCACCGCCGCTGCGGCACTGCTCGCGGGCTGTTCGTCCGGCGACACCTCCGACGACCCCCTGGCGGGCGAGAAGGCGAAGGCGGGCACCGTCGTCGTCGGCTCCAACAACTTCGCCGAGAGCACCCTGCTCGCCGACATCTACGGCGAGGCGCTCAAGGCCAAGGGCATCAAGGTCGCCTACAAGCACAACATAGGCAGCCGTGAGACGACGTACGGCCTGATGAAGAACGGCTCCGTCACCGTGCTGCCGGAGTACAACGGCTCGCTGCTCGCCTACCTGGACCCCAAGGCCGAGCAGAAGTCCGCCGAGGCCGTGAACGAGGCCGTCAAGGCCAAGCTCGACAAGAAGCTGACGCTGCTCAGGTCCTCGCCCGCCGAGGACAAGGACTCGGTGACCGTCAACGCCGAGACCGCCGAGAAGTACAAGCTCACCTCCTCGTCCACCCTCGCGGACCTCAAGGACGCGGCACCCGACCTGGTGATCGGCGGTTCTCCCGAGTTCCAGACCCGGCATCAGGGCCTGGAGGGCCTGAAGTCCGTGTACGGCCTGGAGTTCAAGTCCTTCAAGGCGCTCGACGCCGGCGGCCCGCTGACCCAGGCGGCGCTGACCAGGAACACCGTCCAGGCCGCCGACATCTTCACCACGGACCCGACCATCGTGAAGGAGGAGTTCGTCGTCCTGAAGGACCCCGAGAACCTCTTCGGGTTCGCCAACGTGACCCCGCTGGTCCACAAGAGCGGCCTCTCCCAGAAGGGCGTCGACGCGCTCGACGCGGTCTCCGCCGAGCTGGACACGAACACCCTCCTGGATCTGGACGCGCAGGTGCAGCTCGAGAAGAAGGACCCGCTGGACGTGGCGCGGGCGTGGCTGAAGTCGGCGGGCCTGGCCTGAGCCGGCCGCCCGTCTCGACGCGATAGCGGGCTCGGCCGGATCCCGGGGGACCGAACGCGGGCCGGTCGGGGGACGTCACAGGTACGGAACCACGCCCGGCACCGCGATCCCCTGGGAGAGCCATGCGTACCGACCGGACACGTACCGCCCGTCTTGTGCTCGTCCTCGCCCTGTCCGCCACCGGAGCCGGTGCCGCCGCCGGCTGCGGCACGGCGGAGGCCGGTGGCAGCGACCCGGCCCCGCGGTCGCAGGACCGCGCCCGCCGGGTCGCCGACGCCTGGGACGGCTCCCGGGCGGCCGCACAGTGGCGCGAGGGATACCACCCCACGGCTCCGGTCGTCCAACCGCCCGCGGAGGGCCTGCGCGACGACGACCGGCGCGCCTACGCGACCGGCAACTTCGACCTGCGGGCGCCCCTTCCCTCCACCCGCGGCAAGGGCGGTCGGGTGACCTGGCCGGACGGGGGCTCGCTCACCAGGCCTCTCATGGCCGCCGAGCAGGCCTACCGGAGCCTGGACCGCAACAGTGGCCCCGGCCCCCGGCTGACCGTCACCCGGGCCGAGCCGGGGGACATGACCGTGCTCACCGCCCGCGGGCCGGCGACCGTCCCGGCCTGGCTGTTCACCCTGGAGGGCTACACCGGTCCGCTGAAGAGGGCGGCGGTGAGCCCGTCCGGACTGCCCACGCCGCCTCTCGCACCGCTCGGACGGGACGCGCCCGAGGACGGGCTCGCTCCGCTCGGCGGCTTGACGAAGGTGGCGGGGGACGGCCGGTCCGTCACCGTGATGGCGCATCACGGATCCTGCGACGACGGTCCCGTCGTGACGGCGTTCGAGACGGACGGCAGCGTGGTGCTGTCCGCCGGGGTGGAGGGCGTCGAGGACGGCCCCTGCACGGCCGATCTGCGCGGCGAGAAGGTGACGGTGACGCTGGACCGGCCGATCGGCGACCGCATCCTCCTGGACGCGTTCACGGGCCGCCCGGTGCCCTGCGCCGAGTGGCCCGCGAACGCACCCGGCCGGAGCTGAACCGTCCCCGACTCAGGCCTGCACCGCCGACGCGATCAGCTGGTCGAGCAGGGCGATCAGCACGTCCCGGCACGACTCCCGGTCCCGGGCGTCGCACAGCAGCACCCGCACGTGCTCCGGCACCGCGAGCGCCTCCCGGATGTCCTCGGGCGGGTACGGGTGTTCGCCGTGGAAGCCGTTGACTCCGACGACGAACGGAATGCCCCGGCGCTCGAAGAAGTCGATCGCGGCGAAGCTGGACTCGGGTCTGCGCACGTCGACCAGGACCACGGCACCGAGCGCGCCGAGCGCCAGGTCGTTCCACATGAACCAGAACCGCTGCTGCCCCGGCGTGCCGAACAGGTACAGCACCAGTTCCCGGCTGATGGTGATCCGGCCGAAGTCCAGGGCCACGGTGGTGGCCCGCTTCTCCTCGATGCCGTCGAGGTCGTCCACGCCCAGACCGGCCATGGTCAGGGGTTCCTCGGTGCGCAGCGGCACGATCTCGCTGACCGACCCGACCATGGTGGTCTTGCCGACGCCGAAGCCCCCGGCGATGAGGATCTTGACCGTGTCGGGTGCCGAAGACGCGTCAGTGGCAAGGTCAGAGCCGGCCAAGGCCGTCCCTCACTTTCTGCAGCAGGTCCAGGTCCGGAGTGGTACGGGAAACGAGGCGCGGCGGGCGCACGGTGATCCGGCCCGCCTCCAGCAGGTCGCACAGCAGGATGACGACCACGCTCACCGGCAGGTCGAGCCGGGCGGCCAGCTCCGCCACGGCGACCGGCTCGGCGCACAGCCGGAGGATCCGGGTGTGCTCGGGCTGGCACCGGGCCGCCGTGACGGGGGGCGGATCGACCGCCGTGACCGTCGAGATGAGCGTGAAGTCGGCGCGGCTGGGCCGGGTCCGGCCGCCGGTCAGAGCGAACGGCCGGACGAGCCGGCCCGCCGAATCACCTACGCCCACCTCACACGCCTGGATCGACGACGGGCCCGGCCATGCCCCGCGGTGCCGCGCTGAGGTGCTCGCCGATCTTCTTCACCAGCATGTTCATCTGGTACGCCACCACCCCGACGTCCGCGCCCGGCCCGGTCAGCACGACCAGATGCGCACCGGGGCCGGCGGAGGTCAGGATCAGATAGCTGTTGGCCATCTCGATGAGGGCCTGGCGCACCGGGCCGCCCCGGAAATCCATGCTGACGCCCTTGCTGAGGCTCATCAGACCGGACGCGGTCGCCGCGAGCCGCTCGGCGTCGTCGCGCAGGAATCCGGTGGACTTGGAGACCACCAGGCCGTCCTCGGAGAGCACCACGGCCTGGTTCACGTCGGCGACCCGCTCCACGAGTCCGGTCAGCAACTGGTCGAGCTGGGTGTGCGTGGCGGGGATGGGGCGTGTCATTGCGGTGTCCTTCGTCAGCGGTCGGCGGGCGGAGTCGAGGGGACGGGGGCGGCCTGCCGGGGTGCGGCGGCCGCCTCCTCGTCGCGGGGCGGCTCGGCGTCGTCGTCACGGGCCCGGAGCGTGCCGCGCTGGAAACCGGCCAGGGAGGACGCGGCGGCTTCCGCGGTGAAGTCGTCGGGGGAGCCGTCGTCATCCGCGGGCGCGGCCTCCTCGCGCAGCTCCTCCACCAGACTGGTCTGCGGCACCCGGCGGGGAAGCGGGGCGAGACCGTCCTGGCGGGGGACGACCTCGCGGCCGGCGGCCGGGGCGGCGGAAGCGGCGCGGGCCGTGACGAGGGGACGAGGCTCGCGGGCGGACCCGGCGGCGCGTTCCGTCCCCCGCGACGCCTCGGCGCGCCCGGGCTCCTCACTCTGCTCGGCGTCCATCGAACCCCGTCCGTCCACCGCCAGCGGCCCGCTCTCCGGGGCGTCGCCGTCCTTCGCGTCACCGCCCGCGCCTCTCGTGCCGGCCGGGGCCACGAGGCCGTTCACGCCGGCCCCGTCCTCGGCGGCCCGCGGCGCCGCACTTCCCGTGCTCTCCCGCACCACGATCTCGTGCGGTATCAGCACGATCGCCGTGGTCCCGCCGTACGGCGACGAGCGCAGGGTGACGGCGATGCCGTGCCGGTGGGCCAGCTGGGCGATCACGAACATGCCCAGGCGCAGGTCGTCGGCGAGTGCCACCACGTCGAACTGCGGGGGCACCGCCAGCTGTTCGCTGAAGGACGTGTAGTCCTCCTCCGACATGCCGAGGCCGCGGTCCTCGACCTCGACGGCCAGGCCCTTGGCCACCATGCCGGCCCGTACCGTGACGGGACTCGGGGCGGGGGAGTACGCGGTCGCGTTGTCGATGAGCTCGGCCAGCAGATGGATCACGTCGGCCACCGCGGGCGGCGCGACGCACACCTCCTCCTCGGTGAGCACCTCCACCCGCTGGTACTCGGCGACCTCCCCGACCGCGCTGCGCAGGATGTCCATCAGCGCGACCGGCTCGGTCCAGCTGCGGCCGGGCCGTTCGCCGCTGACGATGACGAGGTTCTCCTCGTAGCGGCGCAACTGGCTGGCCGTGGAGTCCAGTTCGTACAGGCCCTTGAGGATGTCGGGGTCGGTGTGCTCGCGCTCCAGCGTGTCGAGCTTGCTCAGCTGGAGGTTGACGAGGTTCTGGCTCTGCCGCGCTATGCCCAGGATGATCTTCTGGAACCCGCGCCGGGTGTCGGCGAGTTCGACCGCGGTGTGCACGGCCGTGCGCTGGGCGGTGTTGAACGCCCGGGCCACCTGGCCGAGTTCGTCGTGGCCGTAGTCCAGCTCGGTCGTCGCCGACTCCGGGTCGACCGTCTCGCCCCGGTCCAGCCGCGCCACCACATCGGGCAGCCGCTCCTGCGCGAGGCTGACGGCGGCCCGGCGCAGTCCGCGCAGCCGCCGGGACAGCGAGCGGGTGATGCGCCACGACATGCCGACGCACAGCAGCAGCGCGAGCAGCCCGCCGGCGCTCAGCAGCGCCGCCTTGAGCAGCAGTGCGTCCGCCTTGTCGGCGCTGCGCTCCAACAGCCCCGCCGTCTGCTGCTGGATGAGGCCCGCGTACTGCTCGGACAGCTTGTCCATGGCGGCGGACCACTGCTTCCGCGCGTCCGGCAGGGCGATCCGGCCGGCGGTCTCGCCGGCGTTGCGCGACGCCAGCACCCGGTCCTCGACGGACTGCAGCGTCTGCCACTCCCGGCTCGCCAGGATTCGCTCGGTCTGCGCCTTGGCGCCACCCGTCAGCTGCGGCAGGACCTGGTCCTTGACCAGCCAGCGCCGCGTGTTCACCAGTTCCGTGAACTGCGTCCACGCCTGGTCGTCCAGATGCCCGGACGGCCAGGCCAGGGTCAGCTGCGCGTCCTCCCGGGACACCAGCTCCGCCGCGTGCTCGAGACCGACCAGCGGGCCGGCCTGTGAGGTGAGGTCACCGTCGTCGACCTGGGAGAGCTCCTGGAAGGCGTGGATCTGGTCGTCGATGATCGAGGAGTACTGGTCCAGCGCCTGCTGCGGGGTGATGTCGGTGGGGTTGTCCACCTGGTCCCGGTAGTACTCCAGGCTGCCCACCGAGCCCAGCACCGAGTACAGCCGCTCGGATATCCGGGAGGGCGCCCTCTCGATCGCGTCCGCCTGCCCGACCAGCTTGGCCACCGCCTCGTCGGTCTCCTCGCGCTGCGCGTCGAGGGCGGCCCGGGAGCCTCTTGGGGAGGCCAGCCAGGCGGCCGACAGACTGCGCTCCCGCTGCAGCGCGAGCGTCGCGTCGGTGCCCATGGCGCCGGTCGACCGGCTGAGCTCCGTCTGGGCGCGCAGCCTCAGGCCCTCGGAGAACATCTGGATCGTCGTCACGCCCCACATGCCGGCGAGGGTGACGCTGGGCACGAGGGCCAGGAGCACCAGGGAGAGGCGTATGGAACCGAGACGGCGCCGGGCACCTGTCCGTCGAGACATCGTCGTCCTAGGGCGATCAGCGGGAGGTGAGGAACGGGAGGGCGGAACGATCGGGGGGTGTGAGGGACGGGCGCGGGGGTGGTGCCGTCCCGGGTACGGCACATGGGATGTGCAGGATGTTATCCGTACAAGTGGACATGCGGACCGGGCCTGACCGAATCTTTGGCGACACCGTCACAGAAAGTGCCCGTCACCGGGTCCCGGCGGCCGCGAACCGCGCCACGGCGGACACGTTCGACCTGGTCACGAAGGCGGGGCCGGTGAGCACCGGGGCCGTCCCGCCGCCGCTGACGTTGCCGTTGGTCCGGTACAGCCACAGGGCGTCCACCGCGAGGTAGCCCTGCAGATACGGCTGCTGGTCCACGGCGAACTGCACCTCGCCGTCCCGGACCGCCTCGACCAGGTCCTTGTTGAGGTCGAAGGTGGCGACCTTCGCCCGGCTGCCGGAGCGCCGCACGGCTTCGACCGCGCTCAGTGCGAACTGGGCGCCGTTGGTGACGACCTCGTCGATGCTCGAGTCCTGCCGCAGCCGGGAGGCGATCGTGGCGGTCACCGCGTCCGGGTCGGTGCCGTCCACGTACAGGTTGTCGGTGTCGCCGCCGAAGGCCTTGCGCACACCGGCGCAGCGGGCCTCCAGCGCGACGTTGCCCCGCTCGTGCACCACGCACAGGGCGTGCTCCGCCTTGAGGTCGTCCAGTTTGTCGCCGACGGCCCGGCCCGCGACGGACTCGTCCTGGCCGAAGTACTCCAGGAGCCCCGTCGGCCGCCAGGCGTCGATGCCGGAGTTGAGCCCGACGACGGGTATGCCGGCCGCCTTGGCCTGGGCGACCGGGCCGCGCATGGCCGCCGGCTTGGCCAGGGTCACCGCGATGCCGTCGGCCTTGTCGCGGACCGCGTCCCGCACCAGATCGGCCTGCGCGGCCGGGTCCGCGTCGCCGACGTACGTCAGATCGACGCCGTCCTTGGCGGCCGCCGCCTCCGCGCCCCTGCGCACCAGGTCCCAGAAGGCGTCGCCCTTGCCGCCGTGCGTCACCAGGGTGACCCTCATCCCGCCGCCGGATCCGCCCGCTCCGTCCGCCCCGTCGTCGGCCGCGCCGAGGACGGAGCAGCCGGACACCAGCAGGCACAGGGCGGACGCCAGTGCCGCGACACGGGTGCGTCTCACGGAGGTGGGCGGCGGGGACGGAGTGTTCATGAGGGGCGGACCTCGCAGTGCGGCCGAGCAAGAGCAGGGCGAGAGTGCAGGCGGGGCCGCAGCGGGTGCGCCGACCGGATGACTCTCGCTGGCCCGGAGCCAACCGTGTGTGACCACTGGTCGTCAAGTGAGCGGCCACATGCCGTGAGTTGATGCTGCCGCATTGTGATGATCCGTCCGACGGGTCGAACGGCGGGATTCCGGTTACGGCCTGCGCGCCACCGCCCCGTACCTCACGATGCCCTCGCCGGTGATGCTCCCACCTTCGCTTTCCGTACCGTCCGTGCGGTTCGGACGCCCTTGTTGACCGGGACGGCGCCGGGTTCCGCCGCCGCATCGGCATGCCCCTGGCCGCGGGCCCCGGGCGACCCGGCCGGCCTCGTCCGGCGTGACCTGGCCTCGCCGGGCGGGTCGGCGGCGCGATGCGGAGGGGCCGCCGGCGGGTGCACTGCGCCTTGAGGCCAGTCGCGCACGCGGCCTCGCGCGGCCGGTGCCGCCTTCGCGGCAGTCGTCAAGCCTGCCGCACCGGCGCCGGGGGCGAGGTCTCCGCCACCCGGGCCTCCTTCCGGCGCTGCCTGCGGCCGACGCGGGGCTCCTGGTCCGGGAGCCAGCCGAAGGCGAGGCAGCTGCCGGTCACGCCCAGGAGCAGGCCGATGAAGAAGCCGCCCAGGTTGGAGGTCAGCCAGGTGCCCAGCGAGACCAGCACCCCGATGACCGAGTAGAACAGGCGCTGGGCGGGGTTGAAGAGGATCAGCACGCCGCACAGCAGCATCACGGCCGGGAGCAGATAGCCGGCCAGGCCCTGCATGCCGACGTGCAGGATGACGTCCAGCGACGCCTTCAGGGTCAGCAGGACCTCCGCCCCGCCCAGGGCGAGCAGCAGCCCGCCCCAGAACGGACGGCCGGCCCGCCACTGCCTGAAGGCGGGCCGGACTCCCTCGCGCGGGCCGCGCGGCATCAGCAGCCCGATCCGCTGAAGCCCAGTTTCAGACCGGGCAGCTTGAACACACCGGCTGTCGTGGCGTAGTTGGTCTGTCGCAGGTTGGCGATGTGCACGGTGTCGGACTGCTGGCTGAACACGCCCTTCGGTCCGCGGCCCTTCGGCCCTGCCTTGTCGAGGGTGCTGGCGTCGTTGCCGATCTCGATGTTGTTGAACGCGGCGTTGCCGGACAGTTCGGTGGAGTCGGTCGTCAGATCGCTGGCGGTGACCTTCTGGGCGCCCTCACCCGCCCGGATGACCAGGTTCGTGCCGCCCAGGTCCACGCTCTGGCACAGCTTGGTGAGCGTCGCGTTCTTGATCACGGACGTGACGACCAGCACCTGACCGCCGGTGTCACCCGCGTTGGGGCTGCCCTCGGCCATCTCGTCCAGACCGCCGAACTGTGCGAAGCCGGTGCCGTTCAGCTCGGTCGCGGTGACCGTGAACGGCATGCCGGAGATGGCGAACTGCACACCCAGCGCCCCCTGGGCGGTGAGGACCGCGAGCCCCGCGGCGGCCAGGGTGGCCGGCACCGCCATCACCGCGGCCCGGCGCGCCCGGACCCGCCCGCGTCGCGCCGGAGCGTCAGTGACGTCCGGGGCGGTGGCGCCGTCCGGTCTCTCGGGGGTGTGCTCGACGGAGGAGGTCATGTCTGCTCCAGGTGCGTGTCGGTGCGGATCGGACTTCGGTGGCACGTTGCCCTGGCGCGGACATCGACCGCGTGCGCACGTCTCCCGCAACTCCCGGCGGTTGCAAGGGCTTTCTCGTTACGCCGCAGTAGCCGTCGAGGAAGTTACCGGGGGTTACATGAAGGGTCAAGGGAAGTGTGGACAAAGAGTGTCGATTGTGTTCCGCGAGTGAGCCGCCGGTCTCCCGAAAGGCTCAGCACAAGCACAACTCCCTTGAGAGGCCTTGACGTTGGCTCACGCGTAGGTCTACAACTCTCCTCGTCCCACCGGATCCGTGGCGCCGGATCCGCCACGCGGCACGTCCGTGGGTCCCGGACCCGCTCGTCCCCGTCAGGGCATCAAGTCGCCCGGTGCGTCCGAACGGGCTTTCCCTCGCCCGAGTCCCTACGCCGCGGCACGGCCGCTCTCCCCGGGGCCGTGTCACCAGCCACCCCCCGCCCGGCCCGGCCGGAGGTCCCCTCCCGTGTGAACCTCCGGCCGGTGACCGGCCTGCCGTTGCCGGCCCGTCATGTACGGAGAAGGCGTGACGGGCCGGCGGCGGCGGACGTCCGGCGCACCCCTCACCCCCGCTATGGAAAGAGGTACACCCGCATGCGTACGCGCACCCTCCTCACCCTCACCGCCGCCGTCGCCGCCCTGGGGCTCGCCGCCCCCGCCTCCGCGGCCGACACCCCCGTCCTGACCACCACCGACGGCACGGCCGTCGCGGTCGGCGACGTGCTCGACGCGTCCCTGGCGAGCGGCACCGCCGCCACCTTCTACTCCAGCGCGACCGGCACCAGCGGCATCTCCTGCACCAAGTCGGCGTTCTCCGCGGCCGTCACCGACAACCCGGCCGCCCCGGGCACCGCCACCGAGTCCCTCACCTCGCACAGCTTCGACACCAGCGGCTGCACCGCCAACGTCGTCGGGGTGCTCGGTGTCAGTGGCATCACCGTCGACAACCTGCCCTACACCACCAGCGTCTCCTCCGGCGGAACCGTCTCCGTGACTCCGGCCGCGGGCTCCGCCGTGCAGTCCACGGTCAAGCTGCGCACCCTGCTCGGCACGATCACCTGCGTCTACCAGGCCCCCGGCCTGACCGGCACGGCGAGCAACGCCGACAACAGCATCTCCTTCACCAACCAGCAGTTCACCAAGGTGTCCGGATCCTCGCTGTGCTTCAGTAACGCCTTCTTCACCGCCAAGTACGCCCCGGTGACCAAGGGAGGCGCCGCCATCCACGTCAACTAGGCGTCGGAGGAAGGTAGTTCAGCGTCGCCGTAGTCGTACGGCCAGGGCGGCGCCGCCGGTGAGCAGCAGCACCGCCGCGGCGCCGCCCGCCAGCACGGGCGCGGACGGGCCGGAGACCGGGCCGGAGGTGGTCGCCAGTGGCGTCTGGTCGCCCTGAGGCCGCGGGCCGGGGCTGTGCACGGCAGGGCTCACCGACGGCTGTTCCGTCTCCGGCTCCTGCTTCTTCTTCTCCTGCTTCTTCTGCTCCGGTTCCTCCTCCGTCTGCGGCTCCCTCTTCTGCGGCTCCGCCTCCTTCGGCTCCTTCCTCGTCTCCGGGAACACCACGTCCGAGCACGAGTAGTAGGTGTCCGGCGTGCTGCTGTTCTGCCAGACCGTGTACAGCACATGCCGCCCGGTCCGGTCGGACGGCAGAGTCGCAGCGAAGCGGTACGCGCCGTCCGTCAGGGCCGGGTCCGTCACCTCGGCGAACGGCTTCCCGGGCAGGTCTGACCAGGACAGCGGCCCGGCCGGGTCGTAGCCGGGCTTCGTCAGATACATCCGGAACGTGCCGGCGTGCGGGATCGTCGAGGCGTACTGCATCGTCAGCGTCGCGCCGGGCGTCGTCCGGGTCGACGGCCAGTCGGCGCGGGCGAGATCGAGGCCCCGGTAGGCCGGCAGTCCTCCGCTGCACAGCTTCCCGTCGGGGACGACCTCCCGGTCCCTTCCGCCGACGTTCGCCACCCGCAGGTTGTCCCACGCCGTGAAGGGCGCGCCGTTCGCGGCGACGGCCGCACGGCACGCCGCTGTGCCCGCGTGGTCACCGCCCTCCGGCGAACAGGCCACCACCCGGCTCACCGGATCCGTCGGTGCCCCGTGCGCCCGGGCCGGCCCCGCCGCCCACAGCGGCAGCAGCAGCGGGGTCACGAGGGCGGCAGCGAGCGCGGTGCGGTGTGCGGTCGTACGGGGCATGCCTCTGCGTCTCCTCGGCCGGGGCGGCGACGTTCGACAGTGAAGTACGGGAAACCGGCCGGGCGCGTTCACCTCGCCACGAGCTGTTGGAAAAGGGGCCATTCGCGCTCAACGGCCCGTCATAGAGGGTCGGTTCGCGGCCGGATCGAGGGTTTCCCCCGTATCCCGGTGACCTGCCCTTTGCCTATCGTTCGAGCACTGCTGACCCACAGGTAACCCCGAACGGTCAGCTTCTGTCTCGCGCCTGGCCGGCCACCGCGTCGCTCTTCGCTTTTCGAATGACCCCCCTCCGCTTCGACGACGAAGCGACCCCACCGCCGCTCCGCCCAGCCCGGAGTCCGGCCACGAAAGGCAACGACCGTGCGTATCTCCCCAGAGCTCAGACGGAAGCTGATATCCGTCGCCGTCGTCTCCACCGCCCTGCTGACCGCAGCCCCCGCCTCGGTCGCCGTCGCCCAGGAGCCGGCTCCCCGACCGGCCGCCGTCCCCGCCGCCCAGACCGAGGCCGCCCCCGGCATCCGGGCGGAGCGCCTCATCGTCGGCTACAAGTCCGGCGCCACCGAGGCCGAGTCCAACAAGGCGGCGGCCGCCGACGCCGCGTCCAAGGCCGAGAAGACCGGCGAGGAGATCGACTTCCAGCGCCGCCTCGGCACCGGCGCCGCCCTCGTCGAGCTGGGCACCAACCCCACCCGTGCCTCCGTCGCCGACGTCGTCGCCCAGTACCAGGCCGACCCGCAGGTCGCCTACGTCGTCCCGGACCGCCTGAACAAGCCGACGGCCGTCACCCCGAACGACACCGAGTACAGCAAGCAGTGGGACCTGTTCGAGTCCACCGCGGGCATGAACGTCCCGGCCGCCTGGGACACCACCACCGGCAGCGGCGTCACCGTCGCCGTCATCGACACCGGCTACGTCGCCCACTCCGACCTGGCCGCGAACATCGTCGGCGGCTACGACTTCATCTCCGACACCGCGGTCTCCGTCGACGGCAACGGCCGCGACAGCAACCCGGCCGACCCGGGCGACTGGTACAACGCCAACGAGTGCGGCCCGGGCATCCCCGCGTCCAACTCCTCCTGGCACGGCACCCACGTGGCCGGCACCATCGCCGCCGCCACCAACAACGGCAAGGGTGTCGCCGGTATCGCCTACGGCGCGAAGATCTCCCCGGTCCGTGTCCTCGGCAAGTGCGGCGGCTACGACTCCGACATCATCGACGCCATCACCTGGGCGTCCGGCGGCAGCGTCTCCGGCGTGCCCGCCAACACCAACGTCGCCAAGGTCATCAACATGAGCCTCGGCGGCAGCGGGGCCTGCTCCACCGCCACGCAGAGCGCCATCAACGGCGCCGTGAACCGCGGCACCTCCGTCGTCGTCGCGGCCGGCAACGAGAACCAGAACGCCGCCAACGCCTCCCCGGCGAACTGCAGCAACGTCATCACCGTCGCCGCGACCAACCGCGCGGGCAGCCGGGCCTCCTACTCCAACTACGGCTCGGCCGTCGACATCGCGGCCCCCGGCGGCGAGACCCGGTCCTCCACCGCCAACGGCATCCTGTCCACGCTGAACTCCGGCACCAGGACGCCGTCGAGCGAGAACTACCACTACTACCAGGGCACCAGCATGGCCGCCCCGCACGTCGCGGGCCTCGCCGCCCTGATGAAGTCGGCCAACTCCGCCCTCACCCCGGCGCAGATCGAGTCGGCCATCAAGACCAACGCCCGTACCCTGCCCGGCAGCTGCTCCGGTGGCTGCGGCGCGGGCCTGGCGGACGCCGCCAAGACGGTCCAGGCAGTCAAGGGCGGTTCGTCCACCGGCACGACCTTCTCCAGCACCACCGTCGTCGCCATCCCGGACGACGGCGCGGCGATCGAGTCGCCGATCAGCGTCACCGGCCGCAGCGGCAACGCCCCCTCGGCCCTCCAGGTCGGCGTGGACATCACCCACACCTACCGGGGCGACCTCGTCATCGACCTGGTCGCGCCGGACGGTACGGCGTACCGCCTGAAGTCGGCCTCGTCGGACTCCGCGGACAACGTGAACGCCACCTACACGGTCAACGCCTCCGGTGAGACGGCCAACGGCACCTGGAAGCTGCGCGTCCAGGACACCGCGGCGCAGGACACGGGAAAGCTCAACAGCTGGAAGCTGACCTTCTGATCCTCTCGGTCCTCGGACGAGGACGCTGAACGGAGCAGGCCACAAGCGGGCGGGCCGGCCGGTGCGGATGGGGCACCGGGCGGCCCGCCTTTACGTCTGGCCTCATATGCCCCACAGTTAGATACCGAACGCGCTGTTTTCTTTCACCAGTTGCGCTTGTTTTGCCGGAAGTGTGCCCGCACTCCGGCACACTGGTGTGATGGGCGCCGTCTCAGGGTGAGTTATCGTGTACGGGGGGTAAAAACAAACGGCATGACCCGTTCATTTCCGTCCCGGGAGAGTTCAGCCGATGGCGAGGCAGTTGCGGGCCGAGCAGACCCGCTCGACGATCATCACAGCCGCCGCTGACCTGTTCGACCGTCGCGGCTACGAATCGACCAGTCTCAGCGACATCGTGGAGCACGCTCACGTCACCAAGGGCGCCCTGTACTTCCACTTCGCGGCGAAGGAGGATCTCGCCCACGCGATCCTCGAACTCCAGTCGCACACCGCCCGCCGGCTGGCGACGGAGACCGACCACCGCGGCCACACCTCCCTCGAGGCGCTGATGCGCCTCACGTTCGGCATCACCCGCATGTCCGTCGAGGACCCGGTGCTGCGGGCCGGGCTACGGCTCGCCACGGGTGGAATCCGGCCCCGGCCGCCCCTGAGCCACCCGTTCACCGAGTGGCTGGACATCGTCACGGCCCGGCTGGTCGGCGCGGTCAAGGAGTCCGACGTCCACCCGGACGTCGATATCGACGTCGTGGCCCACTCCCTGGTCTGCTTCTTCGTCGGCACCCGCGTCGTCGGCCGCTCCCGCGAACCGGTCGCACGCCAGCCCCGCCGGACGGCCGAGATGTGGAACATACTGATCCGCGGCCTGGTCCCGGTGACCCGCAGATCCCGCTATCTGAGCCTGGCGGCGCGCCTGGAGCGGGAGATCGCCCCGGTGTGACCGGGCGCCGGGCGGCTCGGCCCGAGCGAAGGGCACGCGCGTTACGGTGTGGCCCATGCCCGACATCCCCTCCGCGCCCCTGCTCCTCGGCAACCAGCCGGGCTCCTTCCCCCACAGCGTGCTGGCCGAGCGGCACCCCGCGATCATCAAACAGGTCCGCGAGGCCTTCCCGTACGAACCAGGGCAGCACCGCGCCCTCGACGAACTGCTCGCCAACTGCACCGATGGCGAGATCGAACCCCTCCCCGCCGACGCGCACGACCGGCATCACTGGGAGACGTGGGGGCTGCACGAATACACCGGACGCTCCTGGTTCGACGTGCCGTGGCTCTGGTCCGAGAGCTGGTTCTACCGCCGGCTGCTGCAGGCCGTCGGCTGGTTCGGCCCCGGCCCCTGGCAGGGCATCGACCCCTTCCGCCCCTTCAAACGGGCCGAACTCGACTCCGCCGAGACCGACGAGGAACTCGCCGCACTCGACGACCTCGCAGGCCGGCCCGCCGCCGAGCAGACCCAGGCCCTGCTGCACGGCTCCCTCTGGGGCAACCGCGCCGACCTCGGCTTCCGTCTCTCCGCCGAAGGCGCGCGGGACGCGGAGGCGGCGCCCGGCCTGGTCGCCGACGACAGCGCCCGGCTCTGGTCACTGCTCGACACCACCGGCCCGGGGGCCGGCACGCTGTGCCTGGTCGCCGACAACGCGGGCCGCGAACTCGTCCCCGACCTCCTCCTCATCGCGCACCTCCTGGAGACCGGCCGCATCGGACGGGCCGTCCTGCACGTCAAGCCGTACCCCTACTACGTCTCCGACGCCACCACCGCCGACGTCGTCGACGCCCTGCGCCGCCTGACCGGCGCCGGGGGAGCGGCCGCCACGTACGGACAGCGGCTCTGGTCGGCCCTGGCCGACGGCCGTCTCACCCTGCGCGCCCACCCCTTCTCCAGCGCCCCGCTGCCGTACGAGGAGATGCCCGGCGACCTGCGGGCCGAGTTCGCCTCGGCCACCCTGACGATCGTCAAGGGCGACCTCAACTACCGCCGCCTGGTGGGCGACCGGCTCTGGGCCCCGACCACGCCCTTCGCGGACGTCACCGCCTACTTCCCCGGTCCGGTCGCCGCCCTGCGCACCCTGAAGTCCGACGTGATCACCGGCCTCGAGGCGCACACCGAGGCCGCGCTGGTCGCCGCGGAGGACCAGCGCTGGCGCACCAGCGGCACCCACGCGCTGATCCAGGTACGCGACGCCCGGTAAGCGGTGGGACGCGGCGCCCGGTGGAGGGAGGAACGCCACAAGGGCCGGGCAGAGCTTTCGCGTTCGGCCCTGATTCACGCGATGGTGTGATCATGTCCGGCCCCGCGGATGCGGCAGCGGGGCACCGGGTAGGGCCCGGCCATGACGCAGCCGTTCGAACTCCCGCACTTCTACATGCCGCACCCCGCGCGGCTGAACCCCCACCTCGACGAGGCCCGCGCCCACTCGAGCGCGTGGGCGCGCGAGATGGGCATGCTGGAGGGCTCCGGCGTCTGGGACCAGGCCGACCTCGACGCACACGACTACGGCCTGCTCTGCGCCTACACCCACCCCGACTGCGACGGCCCCGCTCTCTCCCTCATCACCGACTGGTACGTGTGGGTCTTCTTCTTCGACGACCACTTCCTGGAGTTGTTCAAGCGCACCCAGGACCGCGCCGCCGGCAAGGCCCACCTGGACCGGCTGCCCCTGTTCATGCCGCTGGACCTGTCGGCTCCCGTGCCGGAGCCGGAGAACCCGGTCGAGGCGGGTCTCGCCGACCTGTGGGCGCGCACGGTGCCGAAGATGTCCGAGGACTGGCGCCGCCGCTTCGCCGTGGCCACCGAGCACCTCCTCAACGAGTCGATGTGGGAGTTGTCCAACATCAACGAGGGGCGGATCGCCAACCCCGTCGAGTACATCGAGATGCGCCGCAAGGTCGGCGGCGCCCCCTGGTCGGCGGGGCTCGTGGAGTACGCGACCGCGGAAGTGCCCGCCCCTGTCGCCGGTTCCAGGCCGCTGAGGGTGCTGATGGAGACGTTCTCCGACGCCGTGCACCTGCGCAACGACCTGTTCTCCTACCAGCGCGAGGTCGAGGACGAGGGCGAACTCAGCAACGGCGTCCTGGTGCTGGAGACCTTCTTCGGCTGCACCACGCAGGAGGCCGCCGACACCGTCAACGACGTCCTCACCTCCCGCCTCCACCAGTTCGAGCACACGGCGTTCACCGAAGTGCCCGCAGTGGCCCTGGAGAAGGGGCTCGGGCCCGGCGAGGTCGCGGCCGTGGCGGCGTACACGAAGGGGCTGCAGGACTGGCAGTCCGGCGGCCACGAGTGGCATCTGCGCTCCAGCCGCTACATGAACGAGAACGCGGTGCGCGGCGGCAGTCCGTGGCCGGGGTGCACCGGCATGGGCACGGCCGCCGCCGACGTCCGCGCCCTGCTCGCCTCGTCCGGCGCCATGGGGGCACGTCCCGGGCCTTCCGGGCAGTGGGGGAGGCTGCGCTCCTACACGCATGTGCCGTACCAGAAGGTCGGGCCGTCGCGGATCCCCGACATCCGCATGCCGTTCCCGCTGGAGCTCAGCCCGCACCTGGACAACGCCCGCCGTAGTCTGCGCGACTGGGCGGAGCGCATGGGCATCCTCGCCGAGGGCGTCTGGGACGAGGACAAGCTCCGCGCCTACGACCTCGCGCTCTGTTCGGCCGGCCTCGACCCGGACGCGACGCCCGAGGCCCTCGACCTCAGCGCGCAGTGGCTCGCCTGGGGCACCTACGGCGACGACTACTACCCCTTGGTCTACGGCCACCGCCGCGACCTCGCCGCCGCCCGGGTGACCACGGCCCGCCTGTCCGACTGCATGCCCGTCGACGGCGCGGAGCCGCTGCTCCCGGCCAACGCCATGGAACGCGCCCTGGCCGATCTGTGGGCGCGTACCACCGCGGAGATGCCGCCCGGGGCGCGGCGCACGCTCAAGGACGCGATCAACGTCATGACCGAGAGCTGGGTCTGGGAGCTGTCCAACCAGCTCCAGAACCGTGTGCCCGATCCGGTCGACTACCTGGAGATGCGCCGGGCGACCTTCGGCTCCGACCTCACCCTGAGCCTGTGCCGGATGGGACACGGCCCGGCCGTCCCGCCCGAGGTCTACCGCAGCGGCCCGGTCCGCTCCCTGGAGAACGCCGCGATGGACTTCGCGTGCCTCCTCAACGACGTCTTCTCGTACCAGAAGGAGATCGAGTTCGAGGGCGAGATCCACAATGCGATCCTCGTCGTGCAGACCTTCTTCGGCTGCGACTACCCGACCGGGCTCGGCATCGTGCACGATCTGATGAGCCAGCGCATGCGCCAGTTCGAGCATGTCGTCGAGCACGAACTGCCCGTCCTGTACGACGACTTCCAGCTCACGGAGGAGGCTCGCGCGGCGATGGCGACGTATGTGACGGACCTGCGGAACTGGATGGCGGGCATCCTCAACTGGCATCGCGAAGTGGACCGCTACAAGGACGCATGGCTGTCCCGGCGTGTCCACGGCTTTCTCCCGGACCGGCCACCGGCCGTGCCCGTGCCCGCTCTTCGCTGAGTTCGGTTCCGGCCGGAAGGCCACACCGGCTGACCGGCCCGCGCATCCTCGCGGCTCGTACCGCACCCCGCGACCGGGTGCGGTACGAGCCGTGCCCGCGTTCGGGCGGCCCTCCGAGCGCCCCGGCGCCGGTCAGTCTCACTCGTTCGTGGCTCGTCGGCCGCCGATGCGCCGGGTAGAGCACCTGCCGTGATCGCCCCGGGATCCGCCGGAGGCGATCGGCACCATCCGGAGGCGAGCCATGGAACAGACCGCGCTGCGACCCAAGCCGATGCCGGGCCGGGAGCCCGACGGGGCCGCACCGGCGACGGGGACCGGCCCCTCACGGCCTCGCCCGCACGCCGCCCGCCGACGGGGGCGGCGGCTGCTCAACATGCTGCTCGCCGGGTTCACGGGCACGGTCCTGGTGCTGTCCGGGATCGGCCTCGGAGCGATGGGGAGCGCGGTGCTCGGCAAGGGCGGGCGCCTCGACCCGCGGGGTGGGTATGCGCCGTCGCTCCCCGGCCCCGCGCCCGCATCCGCTCCCCCCGCACCCGCCGCCGCGACGCTCGGCGTGCAGGTCATGGACGCCCGGAAGCCGGGGGCCGTGGTCGTGGGGCTGCACGTCCCCGGTCCCGCGCAGGCCGCCGGCCTGGTGCGCGGCGACGTCCTCCTCGCCTTCGGCGCGACCCGGATCGACACGGCCGCCGATCTGGTCCGGGCCGTGAGCCGTGCCCGCCCGGGCTCCGAGGTCAGGCTGACGGTCCGCCACCGCAGCGGTGGATACGAGCAGCTGACCCTCGTACCGGCCGTCGCCGCGTGACAGCGCGCCCTCAGGACACGACCCGGAAGTGGCTCGTGAGCCGCCCCGAGTCGTCCAGGACATGGAACGCGAGACCGGGCGGCGCTTCCCGGTCCGCGATCTGCTCGCCCTCCCAGGGCAGCCGCAGCGTCCACGTCACGGCGGGCCCTACGACCAGCGGCCGTCCCGCGAACGAGGTGGCGGCGGGGTGTGGGCGTGGCCGGTGATCAGCCCCGCGATCTCGGGCCTGCGGGCCAGCAGGGCGGCCGGCCGGCCCGGGTGCCGCAGCGGGCAGGAGTCCGGCAGCGGGTGGTGCAGCGCCACCGGCGGGTGGTGGAAGGCGAGCAGGGCCGGAAGGCCGCCGTCGAGTTCGTCGAGGGTCGTCTCGATCCAGTCGTACGTCTCCTCGTCCAGCTCCCCGTCGTCGCTGCCCGGCACGCTGGAGTCTCACATCAGCATCGCCCCGTCGTCGAGGACCTGCACGCTGTCGACCGGCCCCTCACCCCCGGGCCGGTCCAGCAGCGCCTTGCGGTACGGCGTACGGCTGTCGTGGTTGCCCGGACAGGTCAGCACCGGGAAGGGCATGTCACCGGCGCGCAGCCCCAGGACGCGGGCCGCCTCCTCGTACTCCGGCTCCGTGCCGTGGTCCGCGATGTCCCCGGTCACCAGCAGAGCGTCCACCCGGCCCGGCAGCTCCCACGAGCGGTCGCGCACCCGCTCGGCGCGCTCCGTCGCCCGCGTGCTCCCGTCCAGATGCAGATCGCTGATGTGTGCGAGTACCAGCACCGTCGTACGCCCCCTCGACCGATCACTAATGGAAGAGCTGCATATAAGCATTAGATCTCATGCGGGCAATCCTCTGCCGTCAGGGGCGGGTTGCCGGGGTGAATGCCCGCAGACGGCTCGCGCCGCCCCCGCTGGCCGGGCAGGATGCTGCCCGTAGCCCTTTCGACCGTCCAGGGAGGTCCGGATGACCGGAAGCACGGGCGCGTCCTTCACCGCCGACGACTACCGGGCCCGCATGGAGCGCGCCGCGCGGACGGCCGCCGAGGCCGGTCTCGCGGGCCTGCTGGTGGCCCCCGGACCGGACCTGGTGTGGCTCACCGGCTACACACCCCCGGCGGTCACCGAGCGGCTCACCCTGCTGGTCCTCGCCGCCGGGCAGGACCCCGTCCTCGTCGTCCCCGCCCTGGAGGCCCCGGACGCGCACCGGGCGCCCGGCGCGGCCGCCCTCACCCTGCGCGACTGGACCGACGGCAAGGACCCCTACACCGCCACCGCCGCCCTCCTCGGTACCTCCGGCCGGTTCGGCATCAGCGACAACGCCTGGGCCCTGCACCTGCTGGCCCTCCAGCAGGCCCTGCCCGGCAGCTCCTACGCCTCGCTCACCGAGGCCCTGCCGATGCTGCGCGCCGTCAAGGACGCGGCCGAGCTGGACCTCATGGCGGCCGCGGGCGCTGCCGCCGACGCGACGTTCGAGGAGATCCGCGACGTCCCCTTCGCCGGCCGACGGGAATCCGAGGTGGCCGCGGACCTCGACCGGCTGCTGCGCCGGCACGGCCACGAGCAGGTCGACTTCACCATCGTCGCCTCGGGCCCGAAGGGCGCCGACCCGCACCACGAGGCGGGCGACCGCGTCATCGCCCGCGGCGACATGATCGTCCTCGACTTCGGCGGCCTGCGGAACGGCTATGGCTCCGACACCTCCCGCACGGTCCACGTCGGTGAACCCACCGACGAGGAGCGCCGCGTGCACGCCGTCGTGCGCGAGGCTCAGGAGGCCGGCTTCCGCGCGGTGCGGCCCGGGGCCGCCTGCCAGGACGTGGACCGGGCCGCCCGCCAGGTCATCGCCGACGCCGGCTACGGCGCGTACTTCATCCACCGCACCGGTCACGGCATCGGCGTCACCACCCACGAGCCGCCCTACATGATCGAGGGCGAGGAACGGCTCCTGGTGCCCGGCATGTGCTTCTCGGTGGAACCGGGCATCTACCTGCCCGGCCGGTTCGGGGTCCGCATCGAGGACATCGTGACCGTCACCGAGGACGGCGGGCGGCGCCTGAACACCACCACGCGTGAGCTGGTCATAGTGGAGTGAGGCCCCCGATGTCCCCAGCACGCCTCCCGAACGGCAACGGCGCGACCATGACCCAGGCACCCACACCCACCGCGGACACCGTCCGCCGGCTGGTCCTGTCCCTCCTCAAGGACACCAAGGACGGCAAGGACACCAAGGACGGCAAGGACACCAAGGGCGGCAGGGGCGGCAAGGAGACCCGGCAGGGCGGGAGCGGCCCGGGCCCCGACGTCCGGCCCGCGACCCAGGGAGCCGAACCCGTCACCTGGTGGGTCGGCACCCGCCACGTGCTGCGCCTCGCCCCGGACCGCGAGGCCACCCTGCGCCAGCGCCGCGAACTGCGCCTGCGCGACCTCGTCCGCCCGCACGTCCCGGTGGCGGTTCCGGCCAGCGTCGCGCACGGCGAGTGGGCACCCGGGCTGAGTTACACGCTGGACACCAAGGTGCCCGGCGGCTCGGGGGAGGAGCACGACGTGTCCGCCGTCGGCGAGGCCGACCTCGCCGCGCTCCTCACGGGGCTGCGCGAGGTGCCGGTCCGGCAGGCCGAGACCCTCGGCGTGCCGCGCACCTCGCCGCGCTCCCTGGAGGCACTGCGCCGGGCCGCCGTACGCGCGGCCGAACGCCTCGCCGGATCCGACGAGTTCGACGCCGCACGCCTGCACCAGCTCACCCCGCCCGCCGCGTCCCAACTGGCCGCCCAGCCCGGCTCGGCGGTCCTCACCCACCACGCCCTCACGGGCGGCCATCTCGTGGTCAGCGCCGACGGCCGGGTGCGGGGTGTCCTCGGCTGGGCGGGCGCGGTCGTCGGCGATCCGGCCGAGGACATCGCGGGCCTCGCACTCGCCGTCGGCTCACCCGCCGCCGTGCGCGCCGCCACCCTCGCCGGCTACGGCGCCCGCCCCTGCCTGCGCGGCCTGTGGCTCGCCCGCTGCGACACCGTCGTCCGCCTCGCCGAGGACCTCGCCGGCAAGAACGCCACCCTGCCGCGGACCCGGCTGCGCCGCGCCTGGGAGCCGATCCTGCTGGAACGCGTGACGGACCTGGGGAACGCCGACGACGCCCTGTAGAGGGCCGGGCAGCGCCCTCCCGGACGGCTGTCCTCCGCGCACGAAGCGCACCGCCGCGGCCCTGTCCCTGCCCGACCGCCGCCGCCCGCACGTGCCCGGCCGGCTGCTCCGGCACCGCCGCACAGGCCACGCACGGCGCCACGGCGTCCCCGCCCGGCCGCATGCCCCGGCACAGCGCCTCACCGCGCTCATGGTCACGGCGGCCCGGCCCCGGCTACCCCGTGCGGGAGTCGGCCCGGCCACGGGGAGGTCCGTCCTCGCCCGGCCCGCGCGCGAGATCCCGGCAGCGCCCGCACCCCGCCGGCGGCCATGACGCACCAGTTGCCCCCCGGTAGGCCTTCACGCCCGTCATCGAGGCGCAGGACGTCAAGGTCCGCTGCCTCTCCCCGCGCTCAGTCCTGGGCGAGCACCACGGCCGACTCCCCGGGCAGCCGGACCACCCCGTCCGCCCCGGGCTCGTCCACCGGCTCCCAGGCCGCCAGCACGCGCGCGTGGGGCACGCCGAGCGGCAGCGCGGCCGGCTCGGAGGCCAGGTTCACCGCCACCAGGACGTCCCCGCGCCGGAAGGCGATCCAGCGGCGCTCCTCGTCGTGGGCCACCTTGGTGTCGGCGAGGTCGGGGTCGGTCAGGTCGGGCTGCGCGTGGCGCAGGGCGAGAAGCTGCCGGTACCAGGCCAGCACACGCGCGTGGGGCTCGCGTTCCGGTTCGGACCAGTCGAGGCAGGAGCGGTTCCGGGTCGCCGGGTCCTGCGGGTCCGGCACGTCCTCCTCCTTCCAGCCGTGCGCGGCGAACTCCCGCCGCCTGCCCCGCCGTACGGCGTCCGCGAGCTCCGGGTCGGTGTGGTCGGTGAAGAACTGCCAGGGCGTGCCCGCCGCCCACTCCTCGCCCATGAAGAGCATCGGCGTGAACGGCGCCGTCAGGATCAGCGTGGCCGCGCACGCCAGCAGACCGGGGGAGAGCAGGGCCGAAAGCCGGTCCCCCTGGGCTCGGTTGCCGACCTGGTCGTGGGTCTGGCCGTAGCCGAGCAGCCGGTGCCCGGCCACGCGTGTGCGGTCCAGCGGGCGTCCGTGGTGCCGTTCCCGGAAGCTGGAGTACGACCCGTCGTGGAAGTATCCGCCGGTCAGGGTCTTGGCGAGGCCGCCGAGCGGAGACCGCGCGAAGTCGGCGTAGTAGCCCTGCGACTCACCGGTCAGCGTGGTGTGCAGGGCGTGGTGGAAGTCGTCGTTCCACTGCGCGTGCAGCCCGATGCCGCCCTCCGCGCGGGAGGTGATGAGCCGCGGGTCGTTCAGGTCCGACTCGGCGACCAGGAACAGCGGCCGGTCCACCTCGGCGGCCAGCGCGTCCACGGCCGTCGACAGCTCCTCCAGGAAGTGGCACGCGCGCGTGTCCACCAGCGCGTGCACCGCGTCCAGGCGCAGCCCGTCCATCCGGTAGTCGCGCAGCCACGCCAGCGCGCTGCCGATCAGGAACGCGCGCACCTCGTCCGAGCCCGGCGCGTCCAGGTTGACCGCGGCGCCCCAGGGCGTGTGGTGCGTGTCCGTGAGGTACGGGCCGAAGACGGGGAGGTAGTTGCCGGACGGCCCGAAGTGGTTGTGCACCACGTCGAGCACCACGCCCAGGCCGAGTCCGTGGGCCCGGTCGACGAAGCGTTTCAACGCCTCGGGCCCGCCGTACGGCTCGTGCACCGCCCACAGCGAGACACCCTCGTAGCCCCAGCCGTGCGTGCCCGGGAAGGGGCACAGCGGCATCAGCTGCACATGCGTGACGCCCAGCTCGGCGAGATGGCCGAGCCGCTCGGCGGCCGCGTCCAGGGTGCCGTCGGGCGTGTAGGTCCCCACGTGCAGCTCGTACAGCACCGCGCCGGGCAGCGGCCGCCCCCGCCACTGCGCGCGCCACGCGAACCGCTCGTGATCGACGACCGCGCTCAGCCCGTCCGGGCCGTCCGGCTGCCGCCGCGAGCGCGGATCGGGCAGCACGGGCCCGTCGTCCAGCGCGAAGCCGTACCGGGACCCCTCGCGCGCCTCGGCCTCGCCCCGCCACCACCCCGCCCGTTCCGGATCGCGCTCCAACACGCGTGTGACGTCGTCGCACTGGAGCGTCACACGGCCGGCCTGTGGTGCCCACACCTCGAACTGCACGGACGGTTCCCCTTCGTCTGCTCACCGTGATGTAGCCCGTCCATGGTGCGTCACAAGAGATCAATCCGCTGGTGCATCCACCCATTTGCGGCGGGTCTCACCGGGTACGCTCGTGTGGCGGCCGATTTCCGGTTTTCTGGACAGCCCGGCCACGCTGCCCGACAATCACCAGCGTGACGTCGTCCTTCGAGTTCAACACGTTCCCCGCGCGGCTCTCCGACGCGGAGCGCGACCGGGTGCTGAAGGTGCTCCGCGACGGCGTCGCCATGGGCCGCCTGTCCCACGACACGTTCGTCCGCCGCATGGAGCTGGCGCTCGCCGCCCGCCGCCCGGACGAACTCGCCGTGCTCACCGCCGACCTGCGCACCGAGAGCCGGTTCTCGCGCCTGGTGTTCGGCACCGTCGAGGCCGTCTCCGGTTTCACCGTACGGCTGCGCAGGGCCTGGCAGGCCGAGCGGCTGCCCAAGCTGCTGCTGCCCCACCCGTCGCACGGCCATCCGCTGCGCATAGGCCGCGACCCCGCCAGCGGGCTGCGCCTCAACCACGAGACGGTCTCCCGGGTGCACGCGGAACTCCGTCATCAGGGCGGCATATGGGTCCTGCGCGACCTCGGCTCCACCAACGGCACGACCGTGAACGGACGGCGCGTCGTCGGCGCGGCCGTCGTCCGCGAGGGCGACCAGGTGGGCTTCGGCCGGATGGCGTTCCGGCTGTCGGCCGGCTGACCGGAAACGCACCCAAACCTCAGCCCTGGCCTGGGGATTACCGAACGTCGGCCCCGTGAGTGTGGCCGAATCCCTTTGCGGTCCACGGTGTTGACGTACCCCTGAAGTCGTGACTGACTGTGTTTACACCAGCTACACCTGGTGAACCGACGGCACCGCATGGGGAGGTGTGCCCTGCCGCCCCTCCTGAGCTACCCGACCGTCGGCGAACTGCGCGCCCGGGCCGCCGCCCTCGTCGCCCGCCACCCCCGGGACGCCCGGCTGCGCCGGGTCGGCACCTCCCGCGCGGGCACCCCCATGTGGCTGCTCTCCGTCGGCCACGGCAGCCGCCAGGCCCTGGTCGTCGCCGGCCCGCACGCCAACGAACCGGTGGGCGGCGCCACCGTGCTGCGCCTGGCGGAGCGGGCCCTGGCCGACCCGCGGCTCACCGAGGGCGCCGACGCCACCTGGAACCTGCTGCTGTGCCTCGACCCGGACGGCTCGCGCCGCAACGAGGGCTGGCTGCCCGGTCCCTTCACACTCGGCCGGTACGCCCGGAACTTCTTCCGGCCCGGCTTCCTGGAGCAGCCCGAATGGCTGCCCGACGGCGCGGCCGGCGCCGCCCTGCCGGAGACCCGTGCCCTGCTCGGCCTCCAGGACGAACTGCGCCCGTTCCTCCAGTGCTCCCTGCACGGCGTCGACATCGGCGGCGGCTTCGTCGAGCTCACCCACGACCTGCCGGGCCTCGACCGGCGCCTCGCCCATATCGCCGCCCGGCTCGGCATCCCGCGCGAACTCGGCGCGTACGACGCCCTGTACTGGCCCGGCCTCGGGCCCGCCGTCTACCGGATCCCGCCGCCGCGCCGGGCCGATCTGATCGCGGCGATCACGGAGGCCGCCGTCGAGTCCACGTGGTTCCATCCGTACCGGCACGGCACCGTCACCGCGGTCGTCGAGGCGCCCATGTGGGGTGTGACGGCCGTGGCGGACGGCTCCCCGCCCGCGGACGGGGACGCCGTGCTGCGGGCCGTCAGCCGCACCCTGCGCCACGACACGGGCCTCCTGCGGCACCTGCTGGCCCGGATCCGGCCGCACCTGGCCACCGTGCCCGACGCGGCCCGCCTGCTCGCCCCGGTCGACGACTACCTCCTGGTCTGCCCCGGCCTCGCCGACGCCTGGGACCCCGACACCGGCGACAGCCCGGCCCGCCCCCTCCCGCCCCTGAGCACCGCCCACCTGGTCGCCCTGCGCATCTCCGGGCGACGGCTCGCCCTGCGCACGGCGGGACTGCTGCACCAGCTCGTACGGGCCGCAGGCCGCGACCCGGCCGGGGTCCTGCCGGAGCTGGACCGGCTGATCGACGCGTGGTGCGCCGAGTACCGCGACGGCTGCGGGGCGCGCTGGATCCCGGTGGCCCGCCAGGCCGAGTACCAGGCCCGGGTGGTGCTCGCCGCGTTCGAGCTGGCGGGGCGGCACGCGCGCGCGTGTTCCGGTTCGGGCGAGCCGGTGCCGATGCAGCGGGACTGAGACGCAGGGCCGTTCGGGCGCACCTGCTGTCCGGGGCGCCCCGCCACACGGCCCTACGACGCCCTCTCGCGCGCGTGCAGCGCCGCCGCGACCACGGTGCGGGACTGGTGCTCCACCTGGTTCTCCAAGGGCACCCAGCGGGCGCGGAAGCGTTCCGCGAAGGCGTCGCTCCAGGTCGAGACAAGCTCCTCGAGCTGCCTCGCCGCACCCTCGTCGGTCCCCCGCAGTACCCGCAGCAGCATGGCCGCCGCCCGCAGCGGCACGCGCCGCGCGAACGCGTCCACGCTGCCGACGTACGCCCGGGTGAGGCCGGCGGGCGGGGTGTGGACCAGGTCGGAGGCCAGACCCGGCACCAGCTCCAGCCCCCAGCGGGCGGCCCGCAGCAACGGGCCGTCCAGGTCCGCCAGCCGCGGCAGCGCGCCCTCGAGCACACGCGTCACCTCCAGAGTGTCACGCTGCAGCCGCCGCGCCAGCCGCCCGATCGCGGCCGCCGGAGCCGGATGCGGAGCCGGGTCGTCCACCAGATCGCTCGCCCACATCGGCACCTCGACCACCGCGGTCAGTCCGCCGTACCGGTGCGCGTGGTACCAGGTGCTGTGCCGCGCGTCGTCCGGCAGGCTCGGGTACGCCGGCCCGATCCCCGGCGCGGGCATCACATGCACGCCCGGCCCGGACGCGGGCCAGCCCGCGGCGTCCGAGGCGCCGGTCTCCACGGGGATGTGCAGCTCGGCGGCGGACTTCGCGAACGGCTCGGCCAGCCCCGGCACGTCCTTCGTCAGCTGCACCCAGCTGCCGCCCAGGTCCGTGCCGTGCAGGGTGACCTGCAGATAGGGGCGCAGCTCGTCGATGACGCCCGTCAGGGCCCGGGTCTCGGGCGGCAGCCGGTCCGGCGGCAGCACGGACGGCGCCCACTCGGGCTGCTCCGGACCAGCGGGCCGGAAGAAGCCGAGGTGGTAGTCGTACAGGCTGCGCGGCGCCGGCGTCATGTGCAGGCTCGCCCCGTCGGGGTCCGCGCACAGCAGGAAGTGCCAGGAGATGCCGTCGCGCAGCTCCCGCTGCTCCAGCACCCGACGGGCGAGCGCGAGCAGGGTGCAGGAGCCGGTCGGCTCGTTGGCGTGGGCGCCGGCGACCACCAGGACGGCACGGCGCGCCCGGCCCACGGACAGCAGGTGCAGGGGCCTGCCCGCGCGTGAGGCACCCACCTGCCGCAGGGTGCACACGCCGGGGCGCGGAGCGGTCAACGCCCGGGCAGCGGAAAGCTGTTCGGTCACCGTCGGGTAGCGCAGCTCCGGCAGGACACTCACCCCCGTCACATCCGCCCGAGTTCGCCATCGCAGTACCCCACGGCCATGGTGCGGTGTCAAGGGCACGATGGGGGAGGCTCCCGGGGGCGCCCGGAAGCATGGCGCCCGGGCGCCGAGACCGCAGTGGGTCCGGCCCTGCCCCGCGCGTGCCGGACACCCCTCAGCCTGGTCGCCCCGCCCTCACTCGCCCACCCTCTCCAGCAACGCCACCGGCACTCCCGAGAACAGCTCCGCCACGCGCGCGTGCCCGGTGAACTCGCGCCCCGGCTCCCGTACGTCCGCCCAGCGGCCCGGCGGCAGCGGCAGCCGGGTGTCCTGCCAGCCGCCCGCCTCCGCGAGCCGCAGGGACAGCCGGGTCACGGCCGTCAGCACCTCGCCGGAGCGGACGAACGCCAGACAGTGGGCCGCCGCCGGTCCCTCGGCCGGCAGCGCCCGGTACGTCGCCGTGTCGCCGAAGGCGCCGGGCCGCCGGGCCCGCAGCCCCAGTGCCGCCCGGGTCACCGCCGCCTTCTCCCCGGACGTGCCGCCGGACTGCGAAGGCGGGAAGTCCACCGCCCGCCGGTTGTCCGGGTCGACCAGCGCCCGGTACTCGGCCTCCGTGCCCTGGTAGACGTCCGGGACGCCCGGCATCGTCAGCTGTACCAGGGCGGTGCCCAGCACGTTGGCCCGGATGTGCGGTGCCAGCGACTCCCGGAACGCGGCGACCCGCCCGCCCGGCGCCCCGCACGGCCCGGCCGCCACGAACCGCTCCACCGCCTCCTCGTACGGCGGTTCCTGCTCGGTCCAGCTCGTGTACAGGCCCGCTTCACGCACGTGCTTCAGCAGCGCCCCCTGCACCCGCTCCCGCACCCCGGACGCCGGGCCGAGACCGAACACCGTCTGCCAGGCCGCCCACGCCAGTTGCGCGTCCGGCACGCCCTCCCCGGTGCGGGTCACCTCCGCCAGCACGTCCGCCCAGCGGTCCGGGCACTCGGTGAGCACGTGCAGCGCCGCCCGGACGTCCGCACTGCGTTTGGTGTCGTGCGTGGTGGCGACCGTCCCGGTCACCGGCCAGTCGCGCTGCACGCGTGCGCAGTACGCGTGGAACTCCTCCGGCGACAGCGCGGGAGCCCCCGGGTTCCCGCCCACCTCGGTCGCCGACAGCAGCGGTACGTACCGGTAGAACGCCGTGTCCTCCACGGACTTGGCCCGCAGCGCCGACGAGGTCTGCGCGAACCGTGTCCGGAACTCCAGCTGCGCGGGCCCGTCGCCGTACCGTCCCAGGACCAGGTCCCGTACCACGTCCACCGCACCGGCCTCCTCGGGCACGGCGAAGGCCTGCCGGGCCTCGGCTGCTGCCTCCTCGGTGACCACGGACGCGGCGTCGGCGGACTCGTAGGGCCGGTAGACCTCCATCCGTACGAGGAGCTCCTGGAGCGCGGTGCGCAGCGCCCAGGGGGCTCGGTCGCGCAGCGCCGGCTCCGGTGAGGTCGCGCACAGCCGGGTCGCCACCCGGGTCAGCCGGTCGGTCTCGGTCGCCAGCTCGTGCGTGAGGACCTTGTACGCCGCCCGCCGTACGGTCGCCTCCCACTGCCCGCCCCGGTCCGTCTGGGGGGCCGCGAAGCGCCGGTACCGCCCCAGCAGGTCCCCGAACCCGGCCGGGTCCGTGAAGACCCCGTCCACATGCCGCAGGGCGTCGTAGCCGGTGGTCCCCGCGACGGGCCAGGACGCCGGGAGGTGCTCGCCGTCGGCCAGGATCTTCTCCACGACCGTCCAGCGGCCCCCGGTCGCCTCGTGCAGCCGGCGGAGGTAGCCGTCGGGGTCGGCGAGCCCGTCGGGGTGGTCGATGCGCAGCCCGTCGATCACGCCCTCGTGCAGCAGCTTGAGGATCTTGTCGTGGGTGGCCTCGAAGACCTCCGGGTCCTCCACCCGCACCCCGATGAGCTCCGAGATGCTGAAGAACCGCCGGTAGTTGAGCTCGGTCCGGGCCAGCCGCCACCACACCGGGCGGTACCACTGCGCGTCCAGCAGATGCGGCAGCGGCAGGTCCTCGGTGCCCTCGCGCAGCGGGAGGACGTGGTCGTAGTAGCGCAGTACGTCACCGTCGACGCGCAGCTCGTCGAGCACCTCGCCCAGCGGCCCGCCGAGGACCGGCAGCAGCACCTGGCCGTCCTGCGCCTCCCAGTCGACGTCGAACCAGCGCGCGTACGGCGACTTCGGGCCCTCGCGCAGCACCTCCCACAGGGCGCGGTTGTGGCGCGGGGCCATGGCCATGTGGTTGGGGACGATGTCCACCACCAGGCCGAGGCCGTGCTCGCGCGCGGTGCGCCCCAGTGCCCGCAGCCCCTCCTCGCCGCCCAGCTCCTCACGCACGCGTGCGTGGTCGACGACGTCGTAGCCGTGCGTCGAGCCCGGCACCGCCTCCAGGACGGGGGACAGATGCAGGTGCGAGACGCCGAGCGAGGCCAGGTACGGCACGACGGCCGCGGCTGCTCCGAACGGGAACTCGGGCTGCAGCTGCAGCCGGTACGTGGCCGTGGGCACCACCGGGTCAAGTCGCTCAGGTGTCATGGAACGTACGTACCCGCCCCGCCGCCGTTCGTGTCATCGCCGGTGCCAGGTGCGCCGCGCGTCGCCCGGACGAGTGGCTTCCGGGCGACGCGCACGCGCTGAGCGGTCAGACGGGCCGCTGGAGCACCGTCATGCTCCGGTCCGTCAGGGTCAGCCGGTCCCCGGCCTGCACCTTCGGGCCGGTGTCCGGGGGCGTGCCGTCCGGCAGGGCCGTGTCGACCACGACCTCCCACTGCCGCCCGTGATTGACCGGAACCACGAACTCCAGCGGCTTCGGGGAGGCGTTGAACATCAGCAGGAACGAGTCGTCGGTGATGCGCTCCCCGCGCGCTCCCGGCTCGGAGATCGCGTTGCCGTTGAGGAACACCGTCAGCGCCGACGCCTGCGCCGAGTCCCAGTCCCGCTGGGTCATCTCCCGGCCGTCCGGGGTGAACCAGGCGATGTCGGACAGGTCGTCGTGCGTGCCCTCCACGGGCCGCCCGTGGAAGAAGCGCCGCCGGCGGAAGACCGGGTGGTTGCGGCGCAGCCACACCATCGCGCGGGTGAAGGCCAGCAGCTCCCGGCTCGGCCCGCCCTCCGGGTCCTCGTCCTCCTCCGGCCACTCGACCCAGGCCAGCTCGTTGTCCTGGCAGTAGGCGTTGTTGTTGCCGCCCTGGGTGCGGGCGAACTCGTCACCGTGGCTGATCATGGGCACGCCCTGGGACAGCATCAGCGTCGCGATGAAGTTCCGCATCTGCCGGGCCCGCAGCCGCAGCACGTCCGGGTCGTCGCTCTCGCCCTCGACCCCGCAGTTCCAGGACCGGTTGTGGCTCTCGCCGTCCCGGTTGTCCTCGCCGTTGGCCTCGTTGTGCTTGTCGTTGTAGGCCACCAGGTCGTGCAGGGGGAAGCCGTCGTGGCAGGTCACGAAGTTGATCGAGGCCAGCGGGCGGCGCCCGTCGTCCTGGTACAGGTCGGACGAGCCGGTCAGCCGCGAGGCGAACTCCGCGAGGGTGCGCTGCTCGCCCCGCCACAGGTCGCGCACGGTGTCCCGGTACTTGCCGTTCCACTCGGTCCACAGCGGCGGGAAGTTGCCCACCTGGTAGCCGCCCTCGCCCACGTCCCACGGCTCGGCGATCAGTTTCACCTGGGAGACCACCGGGTCCTGCTGCACCAGGTCGAAGAACGACGACAGCCGGTCCACCTCGTGGAACTGCCGGGCGAGTGTCGCCGCCAGGTCGAAGCGGAACCCGTCGACGTGCATGTCCGTGACCCAGTACCGCAGCGAGTCCATGATCAGCTGGAGCACGTGCGGGGACCGCATCAGCAGGGAGTTCCCCGTCCCTGTCGTGTCCATGTAGTAACGGGGGTCGTCCGTCAGCCGGTAGTAGCGCGAGTTGTCCAGGCCCTTGAAGGACAGGGTCGGACCCAGGTGGTTGCCCTCGGCGGTGTGGTTGTAGACCACGTCGAGGATCACCTCGATCCCGGCCTCGTGCAGCGCCTTGACCGCCGACTTGAACTCCAGCACCTGCTGGCCCCGGTCGCCCCAGGACGCGTAGGCGTTGTGCGGGGCGAAGAAGCCGATGGTGTTGTAGCCCCAGTAGTTGTTCAGGCCCATGTCGACCAGGCGGTGATCGTTCACGAACTGGTGTACGGGCATCAGCTCCAGGGCGGTGACCCCGAGCTCGGTGAGGTGCTCGATGATCGCCGGGTGCGCGAGGGCCGCGTACGTGCCGCGCAGCTCCTCCGGCAGGCCCGGGTGCTTCATGGTGAGGCCCTTGACGTGGGCCTCGTAGATCACCGTGTGGTGGTACTCGGTGCGCGGGCGCCGGTCGTCGCCCCAGTCGAAGTAGGGGTTGACCACGACCGACGTCATCGTGTGCGGCGCCGAGTCGAGATCGTTGCGCCGCCCCGGATCGTCGAAGTGGTAGCCGTAGACCTCCTCGCCCCAGCGGATCGAACCGCTGATCGCACGCGCGTACGGGTCGAGCAGAAGTTTCGCGGAGTTGCAGCGCAGTCCGCGCTCCGGGGCGTACGGGCCGTGCGCCCGGAACCCGTACCGCTGCCCCGGCATGATGCCCGGCACGTACGCGTGCCGCACGAACGCGTCGCTCTCCCGGAGCTCGATCGCCGTCTCCGAGCCGTCGTCGTGCAGCAGACACAGCTCTACTCGGTCCGCGGCCTCCGTGAAGACCGCGAAGTTGGTACCGGCGCCGTCGTACGTGGCACCGAGTGGATACGCCTCGCCAGGCCAGACCTGCATGGATACGACTCTTTCAGGTGTGCGGCGCCGGTGGGGACGCCTTGGTCCCGAGTCTCCCCGAAAGTGAGGGAACCTCCTATGACTTATGTCCCTCTTACCGAGTGACCAGTGCATACGCGGTATGCCGAACCGTTGGGGCAAACACATACTCCCGGGGCCGTTGGGGGAGTAGGGGGAAGACGTGCGCAACATAGTGCACCGCCACCTGGGCAAGATGGTGGCCGGTACGTCCATCGCGGTGGCGGGGACCGCCGTGATGGTGGCGGTGACCCTGCCGGGCACGGCGGGGGCGGACGACGCCGGGACCCGGGCGGGGCGGTCCGTTCCGCAGGCCGCGGGGGCCGCCGGGGCCGGCGATGCGGCGGCCGGCGGCCGGGCCGTGGCGCCGGGGGTCGTCGAGGCGGCGCCCGCCGAAGGGCAGCAGGGCGAGGGCCGCGATCCGCTGACCGACGACGAGCTGAAGCGGGCCGAGAAGATCGCCCTCAGCCGGCAGCTGTTCCGGAGCAGCGAGAGCGTCGACGGGGACCGCGGGCCGCAGCGCCTCGGCGTCGACCTCGCCGAACCCGACGCCGCCGAGGCCGGCAAGCCGGACGCGCCCCGGCGTGCCGACGTGACGTTCTACGACTACCGGGACGACACCCTCGTCACCCGGACCGTCGATCTCGGCACCGGCAAGGTGGTGGCGACCGGCACCCAGCGCGGCGTCCAGCCGCCGCTGAGCCGCGCCGAGAAGGCCGAGGCGGCCGGTCTGCTGATCGCCGACCCGCTGGGCTCGGGCCTGAAGGCCGACTACGAGGACGCCACCGGCAAGGCGCTCACCTCCCCGGAACAGCTCCAGCTCAGCGGCGCGGTCTACCGGGCCGCCCCGGGCGCCCAGCCCGCCGTGCTCGACAAGTGCGGAGAGCACCGCTGTGTCCGGCTGTTCCCGAAGATCAAGAACGGCCCGTGGGTCGACGCCAGGTCGCTGGTGATCGACCTGAGCGCCCGCGAGGTCGCCCGGCTCGGCCGCTGACCCGCCCTCGTCGCTCACCCGTCCACCTCGCTCCTCCTCGTCAGGGAGTCATCTCGTCATGCGTGTGAACAGCACCACCAAGGCCCGCACCCGGGCGGCCGCGGGGCTGACCGTGGCCGCCGCGCTGGCCGCGGGCGCCACGGCCGGCGCGGGACCGGCCACGGCCCAGCCGAAGGCCGCCCCCACGGCGGCGCCGGCCGCCGACTGCAGCGCCGCCTACCGCATCGAGCGGAAGCTCTCCTCCGGCACCACCTGGCGGATGTGCTGGCGCTACGACGGCAAGGCCGGCCTCGTGCTGGAGAAGATCTCGTACCAGCCCAAGGGCGAACCCAAACCGATCATGGTCCTCAACAGCGCCCGCCTGGGCCAGATCCACGTCCCCTACGACGACGGCTCGGTCGAGTACGACGACCTCACCGGCTTCGACTTCGCCCAGGGCCTGATGAACCTGGCGCCGGGCGAGTGCCCCGGCGGCACCATCAAGACGGTCAAGGTCCCGGACTCCTGGAACGAGGACCCGAACGTCAAGGGCCTGTGCACCACCACCCGCTCCCGCGGCCACGCCTACCGCATGCAGGGCGACACCGCCGGCAAGGTCTTCCAGGCCGAGGGCAAGGACCTCCTGGTGTACACGGTGAACCAGGTCGGCTGGTACGAGTACATGACCGAGTGGCGCTTCCAGGACGACGGCGCGATCACCATGAACGTCGGCGCCACCGGCAGTCTGTCCTGGGACGACTACGACGCCGGCGACGGCCGCGGCTGGCCCATCGGCAAGGGCGCGAGTGCCAAGTCCACCAGCCACAGCCACAACGCCTTCTGGCGGCTCGACTTCGCGCTGGACGGCTCCACGAAGAACCGCGTCGAGCAGTACGACTCCACCGTCACCGCGCCCACCCGGGGCCAGCGCGCCCCCACCACGAAGACGACCCGCACCAAGGTGAGCAAGGAGCTCGCCGGGAACAGCAAGAACTACCGCTGGTGGCGCGTGGTCAGCGCGACCGGAAAGAACAAGGACGGACACGCGCGCTCCTACGAGATCGTCCCCGGGGCCACCACCAAGTACCCGGGCCGCAGCTACACCAAGCACGACCTGTACGTCACGCAGTACAACAAGTGCGAACTGTTCGCCAGCCACAACCCCGGCAACTGCGGTCCCGGAGCGGGGAAGTCCGTCGACAAGTGGGTGAACGGGCAGACCCTGACCCATCCGGTGGTCTGGATGAACATCGGCTTCCACCACATAGCCCGGGACGAGGACCAGCAGCCCATGCCCGTCCACTGGCAGGGGTTCTCCATCGCCCCGCGCGACGTCACCGCCATGAATCCGCTCACTCCGGCCGAGCTCGGCTGGCAGAACGGGCACTGGCAGCCCCGCAGTTGAGAACTACCCTGCCCATCGGGCTGCACCGCCGACCGCTCCCGGAGTACCCTTCCTTGATCGTTGACAAGGGCGGTGTCCCGGGGGAGCGGAAGGCGGTGCGCGGGTGGGCTCGGGAGGGCTGGAGCTGCCCCCTGGTGACGAGGGTCACGAGGGGAACTCCGCTGACGTCCCGACCGGTGCCGTGTCCCTGGCGCGGCCGATGGACGCCACGGGCTCGATCGGCCCGGAACTGGACTGGGACGCCGACGCCTGGCGCGAGGTGCGCACCCGCGCCCAGCGGGCCGGCCGGGCCTACATCTGGCTGAACCTCGTCGAACAGCGGCTGCGCGCGGTGGTCGCCGCCGTGCTGCGGCCCATCTACGAACCGGTCCATGGCGAGGACTGGGTGGTGGCCGCCGCCGGCCCGGCCGGCCAGGAGTGGGTGCAGCGCGCGGTCGCCGTGCGCGAGGTCAGCCGCCGCAAGGGATATCTGCTCGACCCGGCCGACGACAACGTGCTGTCCTTCCTCACCCTGCCGCAGCTGCGGGAACTGATGGTGCAGCACTGGCCCTGCTTCGAGCCGTACTTCGACGACCGCCGGGACGTCGAGCTCGCTCTGGACGAACTCGAGGTCACCCGGAACGTCGTCTCCCGCAACCGGGCCCTGTCCGAGGCCGTGCTCAACCAGGCCGAGCGGGCCTCGGCCCGGCTGCTGGAGATGCTCGGCGCGGGCGGTGACGTGCCCTCGGCGCGCCGGCTGCCCGTCGACGCCGTCGAGGACCTCGTCGGCGACCGGTATGCCGACGTGGTCGCGGTCCACCCGGACCGGGTGCGGCTGATGCGGCAGTTCCCGGCCGAGGACATCTTCGGCGGCGCCCGCCGTCTGGACGCCATCGGCATCGGCCTCAACCTGCTCGTGCAGAACTTCTCCGGCCGGCGTCTGGTGCGGCTGGCCGAGTCCGGCTGCCGGGTGCGGCTGCTGTTCCTCAACCCGGCCTCCAGCGCGGTCAAGCGGCGCGAGCGCGAGCTCGGCATCAAGCGCGGCGAGCTCAGCAGGGCCGTCGAGATGAACATCCTGCACATGCGCCGGGTGCGGGCCCGGCTGCGCGACCCGGGCGCCTTCGAGATCCAGGTCTTCGACGAGACGCCCCGCTTCACGGCGTATCTCGTGGACGGCGACGGAGCGGACGGCATCGCGGTCGTGCAGAGCTATCTGCGCCGTACCCGGGGCATGGAGGCACCCGTGTTCGTGCTGCGCAACGGCAGCAAGGTGGTCAAGTCGGGCGAGATGGACGAAGCAGGCCTCTTTCCCACCTATCGCGAGGAGTTCGAGGTGATGTGGGCGGATTCGCGGCCGGTGTCGTGAACTGTGCCCCGGTACGGGGTGGTTCTCCGGTCCGCCGCCGCGGGTAACCGGAACGCGAGCCGTCGATTGTCAGTGGTGCATGGGAAGGTGGAGACCACTGGGGGAACGCACCACAAGAAGGGGGGACGGCCATGGGCTGGCACCGGGAGCTGCTGGTCGGCTTCGACCTGGAGACGACGGGCACGGATCCGCGCGAGGCGCGCATCGTCACGGGGGCCGTGATCGAGGTCAGGGCCGGGGAGCCGATAGGGCGCCGGGAGTGGCTGGCCGACCCGGGCGTGCCGATCCCCGAGGACGCGGTCGCCGTGCACGGCATCAGCAGCGAGCGGGCGGCGGCCGAGGGCAGACCGGCCGACCAGGTGGCGGACGCACTGGCCGACGTCCTCACCTCCTACTGGAGGACGGGCGTGCCGGTCGTCGCCTACAACGCGGCCTTCGACCTCACCCTGCTCTCCGCGGAGTTGCGGCGCCACGGCCTGCCGTCCCTGCGTGACCGCCTGGGCGGTGCGGAACCGGCCCCGGTCATCGACCCGTACACCATCGACCGCCGGGTCGACCGCTACCGCCGTGGCAAGCGCAACCTCGAAGCGGTCTGCGCGGAGTACGGAGTCGTCCTGGACACCGCCCACGACGCCATGGCCGACGCCCTGGCGGCAGCCCGCCTGGCCGGTGCGATAGCCGACCGCCACCCCAAGATCGCCACCCTCGGCCCGGCGGCCCTGCACCACCGCCAGATCGAGTGGTACGCGCAGTGGGCGGCGGACTTCCAGAGCTTCCTGCGCGGCAAGGGCGATCCGACGGCCTCGGTCGACGGGACGTGGCCCCTGCGGGAGTCGGCGGACGAGCCGGTCTGAGCCGGCTGCCGGGCGGTCAGAACGGATACCACCGCACCGTCTCGTCCCCGTCCCTCAAGGACCTCACCCGCCGCTCGAACTCGGCCAGCGCCTTCGGGTTGCCCGGCGCATGCTGGGCGACCCACGCACAACTGGCCGTCTCCCGGGCCCCGCGCAGCACACCGCAGCCCTCCCACCCGCGTACGTCCCAGCCGTAGGTCTCCGCGAACGACGCGTAGGCCCCCTCGGGCAGTCCGTACCGGTCGTGGGACAGCACCATCACCACGAGATCGTGCTCCCGCAGATCCGCGGACACCGTCTCCAGATCCACCAGCACGGGCCCGTCGGGCCCCACATGCACATTGCGCGGCAGCGCGTCCCCGTGGATCAACCCCCGCGGCAGATGCGGGGTGAGCGCGGCGGCCCGAGCGGCGAACCCGTCCCGGCGCTCGCGCAGATACGCCGCGTCCGCGGGGTCGATCGCTTCGCCCGCGAGCCGCAGCCACCGCTCCACACCGCCCAGCAGATCGCGGGCCGGAAGTTCGAAGGGAGGCAGGGGCATGGCATGCACGACCCGCAGCAGTTCGGCCACATCCCGCGGCTCGGCGGGCCGCACGGCCTCCGGCAGCCGATGCCACACCGTCACCGGATGACCGTCGACCAGCAGCGCCTCCGGCTCGGCTGCCCGCACCGCCGGCACGCCCGCCTCGGCGAGCCACCCCGCGATGTCCAGCTCGCGGCGCGCCCGGTCGAGGAGTCCGGCGTCGCGGCCGACCTTGACGACCAGGTCACCGGCGGCGAACACCGCGTTCTCGCCCAGGGCGAGCAACCGCGCCTCCCCGGCCGCGCGGGGCAGTACCCCCGCCGCGGCCAGTACGTCCCGCGCCCGCGCCTCGTCCATCGTCCGCCTCCGTCGTCCATGCCTCGACCGCCGGGTTCCGGTCGTCCGCCGGTCAGTGTCGCATCGGCACAGGTCGGGCGGCGTACGCGGTGCCATGACGAGGCGCACGGCCTTCACGGGCACGACCGGGCCGGCCGAGCGCGCACGGGGCTGATTCCGTGACCACGGTGACCGGGGAGCTGCGGGCACGTCTGAAGGAGAACGGCACCCTGGTGCCGGCGCCCCGCCGCTGACGGGATTCAAGTTGCACGAGACGTATCGTCTCGCATACGGTTCGGCGCATGACCAGTCGCGCGCACATCGCCATGTTCTCCATCGCCGCCCACGGCCACGTGAACCCGAGTCTGGAGGTGATCCGCGAACTCGTGGCGCGCGGCCACCGGGTGACCTACGCGATCCCGCCCGTCTTCGCCGACAAGATCGCGGGCACCGGCGCCGAGGTGAGGCCCTGGAAGTCGACGCTGCCCTCGCCCGACGACGACCCGGAGGCGTGGGGGAGCGCACTGCTGGACAACGTGGAGCCGTTCCTCGACGATGCGATCCAGGCCCTTCCGCAGCTGATCGCGGCCTACGAGGGCGACGAGCCGGACCTCGTCCTGCACGACATCGCCTCCTACCCGGGCCGGGTCCTCGCCCACCGGTGGGGCGTCCCCGCGGTCTCCCTCTCTCCGGCCATGGTCGCCTGGGAGGGGTACGAGGAGGAGGTCGCCCGGCCCATGTGGGAGGAGCCGAAGAAGACCGAACGGGGCCGCGCCTACTACGCCCGCTTCCAGGCCTGGCTGGAGGAGAACGGGATCACCCTGCACCCCGACGACTTCGGGGGCCGGCCCGCCCGCTCGATCGTCCTGCTCCCCAAGGCGCTCCAGCCGAACGCGGACCGGGTCGACGACGGGGTGCACTCCTTCGTCGGCGCCTGCCAGGGCGACCGCACCGCCGAGGGCGACTGGCAGCGGCCGGCCGATGCCGGGAAGGTCGTACTCGTGTCCCTGGGGTCCGCCTTCACCAAGCAGCCCGGCTTCTACCGGGAGTGCGTCAAGGCGTTCGGCGACCTGCCCGGCTGGCATCTGGTGCTCTCGGTCGGCAAGCACGTCGACCGGGCCGAGTTCGCGGACGCCCCGGCGAACGTGGAGGTGCACTCCTGGGTGCCGCAGTTGGCCATTCTGAAGCAGGCCGACCTGTTCGTCACGCACGCCGGCGCCGGCGGCAGTCAGGAGGGCCTGGCCACCGCCACGCCGATGATCGCCGTACCGCAGGCCGTGGACCAGTTCGGCAACGCGGAGATGCTCCAGGGTCTCGGCGTCGCCCGCTGCGTTCCCACGGAGGAGGCGACCGCCGAGACCCTGCGCGCAGCGGCCCTCGCCCTGGCCGGCGATCCGGAGGTCGCCCGGCGTCTGAGGGAACTGCAGGCGGAGACGGCCCAGGAGGGCGGCACCAGGCGCGCGGCCGATCTCATCGAGGCCGAACTGGCCGCCCGCCGGAGCTAGTGCCGCGACAGCAACGTTCGCCCCGTCGCGACGCCCGGCACGCTCCCCCAAGCTCTTCGAGCAGGGGGGACCCCCACTCGCCGCACCGGCCGAAAGCCCGAGTACGACCAGTACGAGGACTTCCGGCCGGCACGCCGAGAGCACGCACCGGACGCCGCTCCTCGACGGGCAGACGTTGCCTGCCGCGGCACTAGGCAGGCCGTCGTCACACCGCGACGGCCTGGCGGGTGAGGGTCAGTCGGGCGTTGTCGAGGGTGGCGTCCATGCGTGCCGACTGGCCCTTGGTGAACATGAACATCGCGGCGTCGTCGGTGTAGTCCATGTAGTTCATGAACATGTCGCCGTCCGGTCCGTTGCCACATGTCACGTGGGGGAAGCTGGGCGAACCGGCGTTCCCCCCGGCCTGGTTGGGGGTGTCCGCCACGAAGTCGCTGCCGCTGCACCCCTCGTCGTCGTCGCCCCAGATGTGCCGCAGGTTCAGCCAGTGCCCGATCTCGTGCACGGCCGTGCGACCACCGTCGAAGGGTGCCGTGGCGGTGCCGGTGGTCCCGAGGGCGGTGTGCGTGACGACCACGCCGTCCGTGGAGGCGGCGCCGCCCGGGAACTGGGCGTAGCCCAGCAGCCCGCGGCGCAACTGGCAGACCCAGAGGTTCAGGTAGATGTCCGCGGGCCAGGCGTCCCGGCCGCCGCTCAGGCTGAACTTGACCAGGTCGTCGGTGTCCCAGCCGGGGTTCGCGCTCTGCGTCCGTGTGATGCCGTCCGTGGGGCGGCCCAGCGGGTCGGTCCGGGCGAGGTGGAACTGCAGGCGCGCGTCGGCCACCAGGTCCTGCCAGACCGCGGGCACCTTGCTCACGTCCGGGTTGCTCGCCCGGAAGTCCTGGTTCAGCACGTCGATCTGACTGTGGATCTGGGCGTCGCTCACGTTCTGCTCGGGGGTGCTGTGCACGACGTGCACGACGACGGGGATGTCGATGATGCCCTGCCGGGCGGTGACCTGCTCCATCGACTCGTAGGCGAAGGCGGTGTTCTCGATCAGGGCCCGGTTCTCGGCGTACTCCGGGTTCAGGGTGAGGAGTCTGCGGTGTACCTCCATGGCGCCGCACCAGTGGCTGAAGTCGGGCGAGGTGGCGCGAAGGAATGCCTGCGCATCGGACATGGCTCGGCCCTCCGGGGAGCTGGGGTGTGCCGCGTGCACGGCTGCGGAAACTGCGCGTCTGACACGCGCCGCGAGGGCCGGGCGACGCCGGGCGGAGCGGTCGGTTGCCCGTTCCCTCCGAACCCATACACTGATAATTCTAGTCACTTCGGCATAAGAGCGGCAATGTGGACGACGTTGGACGAGTGAGGTGGCCGGGTCATGCGAGAGCCCCCGTCGGGCCTGTTCCGCTCGTGGTGGCACTCCTACGAGGAGGACCACGAGGATGTGAAGGTCTACCGGCCCGACGACTTCCCCTTCCCACCCGCGCGCGGGCGCCGCGGCATGGAGTTCGCTCCCGACGGCGCCGTCGTCGACCACCCGCTGGGACGCGGGGACGCCCCCGGCGCCGTGCCCGGTCGCTGGCGGCTCGTGTCGGACCGTCACCTCGCGCTCACCTTCGGGGGCGTCCGCCCGGACCGGGAGCTGGAGATCGTACGCTGCGACGAGCAGACGCTCCAGGTGCGGCGGCTGACCTGACGAGAGCGCGCCGCGGGGCCCGTCGGCTGCCCCGGCAACCAACGGGCCCCGCGCGCCACCGCGGCGCTCAGACCTTGAGGGGCTCGCCCTCGCCGTCCCGCGCCGCCGGTCCGGCGACCGCCTGCGGCGTCTCGTCATGCGTGAGGTCCGGCAGCCGGTGCAGCCACTTCGGCAGGTACCAGTTGCGCTCGCCGAGCAGCGCCATCACGGCCGGCAGCAGCACGCCCCGGATGATCGTCGCGTCGATGAGCACCGCGGCCGCGAGGCCGACGCCCATCTGCTTCATGGACTGCATGGACAGCGTCCCGAAGATCGCGAACACGGCGACCATGATGACCGCCGCGCTGGTGACCACCCCGGCCGTGGTGACCACGCCGTGCCGGATCGCGTCCTTCGTCGCCAGGCCCCGCAGCCGCGCCTCACGGATCCGGGAGACCACGAACACGTGGTAGTCCATCGACAGGCCGAACAGGATCACGAAGAGGAACAGCGGCAGCCAGGTGATGATCGCGCCGACACCCTCCGCCCCCACCAGGGACGCCCCCCAGCCGTGCTGGAAGACGGCGACGAGGATGCCGTACGCGGCGCCCACCGACAGCAGGTTCAGCACGATCGACGTGACCGCGATGGTCAGCGAGCGGAACGACAGCAGCATCAGCACGAAGGCGAAGACCACGACGAACGCGAACACCGGCACGACAGCGCCCGCCAACTGGTCGTTGAAGTCCCTGGAACCGGCCACCTGCCCGGTGATGGGCGCCTCGACCCCGTCGACCTTGCCCAGCGTGGCCGGGCGTACCTCGTCACGCAGCTTGTCCAGGCTCGCCCCCGCCTTGTCCTGGTCGGAGCCGCCGACGAGGGGGACGTAGACGAACGCGATGTTCTGCGCGTCGTGCAGCTTGATCTCCACCGGGCCCCGCGAGGCGCCCGAACTGATCGCCCGGTCACGGAAGCCGGCGAGCGCTGACTTCACCTCCGGCGCGTTGATGTCGTCCGCCTTGACGATCACCTCGGCCGGCTCGGACCCGCCCGGGAAGGCCTCGTTGAGCCGGTTGTACGTCTGCACGATGGGCAGCGAGTCGCCGAACTCCTGGTCAAGGGTGAGCTGTTGTGTCTTCATGCCGAGCGCGGGAGCCGAGATGGCCAGCAGCGCCCCGGCCGCGACCACCACCGCGATCACCGGCTTGGCGAGGACGCGGCGCAGCACGGCCGTCCAGAACCGGCTGTCCTGACCGCCGCCGCCCCGCTTGCGCCGGCGCAGGAACGGTATGCGGCCCTTCTCGACGCGCTCGCCCAGCAGCGACAGCAGCGCGGGCAGCACGGTCACGGACCCCACCATCGCCACGGCCACCACCATCAGCGATGCCAGGCCCATCGCCTCGAACTCGGCGAGGCCGGTGAACAGCATGCCCGCCATCGCCACACACACCGTGACACCCGAGACGACGATCGCCCGGCCACTGGTCGCTGCGGCGATCCTGAGGGCCGTCTGCGCGTCCCGGCCGGCCTCGCGCTCCTCGCGCTCGCGGCGCAGGTAGAACAGGCAGTAGTCGACGCCGACGGCCAGACCGACCAGCAGCATCACGGAGTTCGCGGTGTCGCTCATCGGCATCACATGGCTGACGACGCCCATCAGACCCATCGTCGCCATGATCGCGGTGATCGCCAGCAGCACCGGCAGCAGCGCCGCCACCAGCGCGCCGAACGCGATGAGCAGAATGCCGAGGGCCACCGGCGCCGCGGAGTACTCGGCCTTCTTGAAGTCGTCGCCGAACGCGTCGTCGAACGTCTTCATCATGCTGGCGCCGCCGATCTCCTCGATCCGCAACGCCTCGTGGTCCTGCTGGACGCCCTCGACGGCCTGCAGCACCGGCTCGACCCGCTCGCCCGCCGTGTCCGCCTCGCCGCGCATGTCGAACTGCACGAGCGCGCTGCGGCCGTCCTTCGAGATCGTCTTCGTGTCGTACGGCGAGGCCACCTCCGTGACCCGGCCGGTCCCCTCGACGGCCCGCACGACGGCGTCGACGGCGTCCCGGAACTCGGTGTCCGTCGCCTTCAGGCCGCCGCCCTTGGCCTGGATCAGGACGGTCTCACTGGCCGGCTCGTCGATCCCGGCGTCCTCGATGATCCGCGCGGCGGTGTGCGTCTCGCCCTTGAGCTGGTCGCTGTCCTTGACGTCGACCCGGCCCGCTGCCGAACCGAGCCCCATCGCCAGGACGACGAACAGAACCCAGATGCCGACGGCAGCCCATCGGTGCCGGGCGCTCCAGCCGCCGGCCCGGGCGGCGAGGCCCCGCACCCGTATGTCTCCGTTCCCCATGACGGGCTTGCCCCCTCGTGACGCGGCGACGGCCCCCTGCCGCCCCCTTCCGCCTCGAAGGTATGGGCCGAATAAAGCCATCTCGTCGTGCCGTCCGGTGAAGTGGCGGGGCCGGAACTCATCCGCATGGAGCGAACCCCCTCCCCACTGGGGAGGACCCGCAGGGACTGTGGTCCCTTACACCTATCGCGAGACATTTCGGACTCCCCGGGTGTGTGGATCCTGAGCAGACGGTTGTGCGCCGCGAAGACCGGTGAGTAATTTACGGGGCCGGGCAGCTGCCCGCCGCGGTCGTCGTGCCCACCCCCACGGGGCACGACGGCCGCCTTATCGTGAGCGGATGACGACGACATACGCGGCCCTGCTGCGCGGAATCAACGTGGGCGGCAGCAGGAAGGTCCCCATGGCGGACCTGCGCACGCTCCTGGCGGACCTCGGCCACGACGACGTCCGGACACACCTGCAGAGCGGCCAGGCCGTGTTCTCCTCCGGCCGCGGCGGCGAGGAGTCGCTGGCCGGTGAGATCGCGCAGGCCATCGAGAAGCGCTTCGGCTTCGCCGTCGACGTGATCGTGCGCGACCACGCCTATCTGCGGGCGATCGCCGACGCCTGCCCGTTCCCGGCCGCCGACCTGGAGCCCAAGCAGCTCCACGTCACCTACTTCTCCGCGCCCGTCACCCCCGACCGCTTCACGGAGATCGACCAAGGCGCCTACCTCCCCGAGGAGTTCCGCCTCGGCGACCGGGCCCTGTACCTGTACGCCCCGAACGGCCTGGGCCGCTCCAAGCTGGCCGAGCACCTGTCGAAACCGCGCCTCAACAAGGGCATGATCGCCACGACCCGCAACTGGAACACCGTCGTCAAGCTGGTGGAGATGACAGATGTCTGAGCGCAACCCGGCTGTCGAGTCCGCGATGGAGGGCGAACTGGCCCTGCTCACCCCGAAGATCCGCCAGTCGCCCGAGCGGGTCGGGGCGCTGCTCCACCCCGAGTTCCATGAGTTCGGCGCCTCCGGCCGGCACTGGAGCCGGGCCGCCATCATCGCCTCCCTGGCCGCGACCGCCGAGCCCGACGCCCGGCCCGTCGCCGTCTCCGCCCTGCGGGGCGTGCAGCTCGCCCCGGACCTGGTCCACCTCACCTACGACACGGAGTACGACGGCAGCCGCGCACACCGCAGTTCGCTGTGGCGGCGGACGGAAGGCCGCTGGCTGCTCTGGTTCCACCAGGCGACCCCGTTCAGCGAACGGGCAACGTGACCCGGCGGTCCCCCAGGTAGGGCGCGTACGACGTGATCTCGGCCGGCACGGTCAGCCGCGGGTCCGTGAAGAGCCGCGGCCAGTCGTCCTCGGAGCGGGCCCGCGGCGACCGCGTCGGCCGCCGCGAGCCCGTTCCCGCTGAGAGCCGCGCCCTTGCGCAGCCACGGGCCCGGGATCGCTGTACGGCGTCTGCTGCACAGGGAAGTCCTCGTGAATGCCGGGACCCTCGGTCCCGCCCCCGGGGCAAGGTCAACCCGCCTGCCGTTCAGGTGAACGCCTCCGCCACGCCTTCCGTACCTACGGACGGACGGCACGAGAACGGAGTCTCGCGAGAGGATCGCACGGCCAGCGACAGGAGCCCGCAGTCATGAGCGACACGAACCTCGTCTACGCCTACGCGGTCCTGCGCCGCACCCCCGAGGCCGCGGCGGCCGCGGCCCACCTGCGCGGTGTCGCCGGAGAGCCGATCCACCTGGTCACCCCGGCGGTCAGCGGCCCGCAGCTCGCCTTCGCCGTCGGCCACGTCCCGCCCGCCGACTACGACGACGCTCCCCTCCAGGCCCACCTCGACGACCTGGACTGGCTGGAGTCCACGGTCCGCTCCCACCACGCCGTGGTGGCCGCCCTGGTCGCCTCCGGCACCGCCGTGCTCCCCCTGCGCCTGGCCACCGTCTACCGCGACGAGAACAGTGCCCGCGAAGCCCTCGACACCCGCCGCGGCTACTTCCTCTCCCTGCTGGACCGCCTCACAGGCCATGTCGAGCTCGGCGTCAAGATCTACGCCGCCCCGGACATCGTCCCGCCCGACGCCGGCACGGAGCCCGCGCAGGACCCGGTCACCGGCCTCGGGGTCGGCCGCGCCTACCAGGTGATCCGCCGCCGCAGACAGCGCAGGAACGAGGAGGCCTGGCGTACGGTCGCCCAGGCCGCGGCCCGGGTCACCGAAACGGCCGGCGGCCTCGCCGTCGACCGTGTCACCCACACCCCCGAACGCGGCAGCCTGGCGGGCTCGGCCCCCGGCACGAACGTCGCCAACGACGCCTACCTCGTCCCGGCCGACCGCGTGGTCGCCTTCCGCGCGGGAATCCTCGCGGCCGCCCAGGGCGTCCCGGGCCTCCGGGTGGAGATCACCGGCCCATGGGCCCCGTACTCCTTCGCCCTCCAGCCGGAACCACACGAGGAGACGGCCGCGTGACCGTCACCCCGCCCCGCTGACGTCAGGCACTCACAGCCGCGGGCAACGGCGTCCGTGCCGCCTCGTACCGCTCCAGCACCACCCGCGCCACCTCCGGCGCCGGCCCCAGGACGTCCGCCAGGACATCCGCCTCCGCCGCGCCCCGGGCGATGCGGTCCGGGAGGAAACCGGGGGCCAGGACGTACGGGGCCACGGCCACGCGGGAGCAGCCCAGCAGACGGAGTTCGCGGACCGCGTCCTCCGTACGGGGAAGAGATGCGGAGGCGAACGCAGGCCGCACGGCGCACCAGCCGGTGTGCCGCCACTCCCGCGCGATTTCTGCGATCACTGCGATCGCCTCCGGGTCGGTGGACCCCGCCGAGGCCAGGACGACCCCGGTCGAGGACTTGTCGGCGGGGGCCAGGCCCGCCTCGTGCAGACGTCGTTCCAGTGCCGTCAGAAGGAGGGGGGAGGGCCCGAGGACGTCCGCCTGGTGGATGCGCAGCTGCGGGGGCGCGTCCGCGAGGACCGCGGGGATGTCCGCCTTCGCGTGGAACGCCCGGGTGAGGAGGAGCGGCAGGGCGACGACGTCGCGCACGCCCTGCACCGCCAGGGACTCCAGGACTCCCTGCGCCGAGGGGACGTTGAAGTCCAGGAAGCCCGTCTCCACGCGCACGTCGGGGCGCAGCGAGCGCACCCGGCGTACCAGGGCGTGCACCGTCGCGGCATGGCGCGGGTCGCGGCTGCCGTGGGCGATGACGAGGAGGACGGGATTGCTGTTCATGGGCTTCAGCTCTTCACCAGCAGCCCGCGGCTGCGCAGCACCCACCGCTCCAGCGGGCTGAAGATCAGCAGGTCGATGGCGATGCCGACGACGAGGATCAGGAGGATGGCCTCGAAGACCATGGCCATGTCGCTGGCGTTGCGGCCGTTCTCCAGCAGCTGGCCCAGGCCGATGCCGAGGTCGGGGAAGGACGCGATGATCTCGGCGGCCATCAGGGAGCGCCAGGAGAAGGCCCAGCCCTGCTTCAGGCCCGCCACATAGCCGGGCAGGGCGGCGGGGAGCACGATGTGCCAGGTGCCCTTCAGGCCCGTGGCACCGAGCGTGCGGCCCGCGCGCAGGAACAGCGGGGGCACCTGGTCGACGCCGGAGACCAAGCCGTTGGCGATCGACGGGACAGCGCCGAGCAGGATCACCGCGTACATCATCGAGTTGTTCAGACCCAGCCAGATCACCGCCGGCGGCACCCAGGCGACCGACGGCAGGGACTGCAGGCCCGACAGGATGGGGCCGATCGCCGCGCGGATGAACTTCACCCGGGCCACGATCAGGCCCAGCGGCGTGCCGATCAGCAGGGCGAAGCAGAAGCCGAGCAGGCCGCGCGAGACGCTGGTCCAGATGTAGCCGAGCAACTCGCCCTGGAGCCAGGCCGTGTGGACGACGTCCCACACCGCGGACGGCGCGGGCAGCTTGGTCGGGTCGTCGACCACCTTGAACGAGACGAGCGCCTGCCAGACCGCCAGTACCAGCGCGACGGCGAGGACGGGCGGCAGGATCTTCTGGACGAAGGTCTGCCGGAACGGCGTGCGGAGCGTCTGCCGAGACTCCAGCGCGTCGAGGCCCGCCTCCAGCCCGGCGAGATCGCTGCCGTCCTTGGCGACGGTCGTCGAATCAGTGCTGGCCATGACGGCGGATCTCCCCACGCAGTTCTTCGGTGATCTCGACGGACAGCTCCGCCACGGCGGTGTCCTCGATGCGGCGCGGATGCGGAATGTCCACGGTCCACTCGCGTGCGATCCGTCCCGGACGGGAGGACAGCAGCACCACGCGCTGCGCGAGCCGGACCGCCTCGCGCACGTTGTGCGTGACGAACAGGACGGACAGCTGCGTCTCGCGCCAGATGCGAGTCAGCTCGTCGTGCAGCACGTCCCGCGTGATGGCGTCCAGCGCCGCGAACGGCTCGTCCATCAGCAGCAGCTTGCTCTCCTGGGCGAGCGCACGGGCCAGCGCCACACGCTGGCGCATGCCGCCCGACAGCTCGTGCACCCGCTTGCCGTGCGCGCCCTTCAGCCGCACCAGTTCGAGCAGCTCCTCGGCCCGCTCCCGGCGCTCGCCCTTCGGCACACCCCGGAGCTTCAGGGCGAGTTCGATGTTCTTGCCCGCGGTCAGCCACGGGAACAGCGCGTGCTCCTGGAACATCAGCGCCGGGCGGCCGTCCGTGGTGATCTCCCCGACGGTGGGCCGGTCCAGGCCCGCCACCAGGTTGAGCAGGGTGGACTTGCCGCAGCCCGAGGCCCCCAGGAGGGTGACGAACTCCCCGGGCGCGACATCGAGGGTGATGTCGTCCAGCACGAGCTGCTGCCCGGCGGGGCCCGGATACGACTTCGACACGTGGTCGATCCGGGCGGCGTGCGTGGCCGACTCGGTGCCGTCGGCGGCCTTGGCGAGGGTCGTGGCCATGGTCGTCACCTCCTGGGAACTCTTCACAATGCGGCTTCGGGATGCGGGCTTACTTCGCGCCGAGACCGGCGTCGTCGACCGCGGGCTCGCCCTCGGCCTTCAGGACCTTGTTCAGCGGCGCGAGGTCGTAGATGCCCTTCAGGTCCGGCTTCTCGAGCAGCCCCGCTTTCACCGCGTGCTCGGCCTCGGTGCTGAGGGTGGAGGCCAGCGGGTCGTCGGTGAAACGCATCGACTTCCACGCCGGGTCCAGCACCTCGGCCGGCAGCGCCTTGCCGGAGTCCTGCTCCACCTGCTTGTTCGCCGCTTCCTTCGCCGCGTCCGGGTTGGCGTTGATCCACCGGTTGGTCTCGAGCGAACCCTTGAGCACGGCCTCGACGACCTTCGGGTGCTCCTTCAGGAAGTCCTGCCGCACGATGATGTTCGTGATCACGAACTTCTTCTCCGGCCACAGCGACGCCTCGTCGAGCAGCACCCTGCCGCCCTCGGCGACCATCTTGGACGCGGTCGGCTCCGGGACCCACGCACCGTCCACGGAACCGGACTTGTACGCGTCCGGGGTGACCTTGTTGTCGCTTCGGACGACCGTGACGTCACCCTTGCCGCTCATGGGGTCGATCTTCCAGCCCTGCTCCGCGGCCCAGTTGAGGAACGCCACGTCCTGCGTGTTGCCGAGCTGCGGGGTCGCGATCCGCTTGCCCTTGACGTCCTTCAGCGACTTGATCTTGTCCGGGTTCACCACGAGCTTCACCCCGCCGGACGCCGAACCGCCGATGATGCGCAGGTTCTTGCCGTTCGACTTGACGTAGCCGTTGATCGCGGGGGAGGGGCCGATCCAGCCGATGTCGATGGACTGGGAGTTGAGCGCCTCGATCTCCGAGGGGCCCGCGTTGAAGACCGCGGGCTGGACCTCGGTGGCTCCGAGGGCCTTCTGGAAGAAGCCCTTCTGCACGCCCACCAGAGCGGTGCCGTGGGTGAGGTTGCCGAAGTAGCCGATCCTGACGGAGTCGAGGCCGTCGATCTTCTTCGCCCCGGCGGCGACCTGGGCGGTGCCGTCGTCCTTGGCCTGGGAGCCGTAGCCGCAGGCCGCCAGCGTGAGCAGGGGAAGTGCGGCGATGACCGCGAAACCGCGGCGGACGGCGGATGAAACAGGCACGGGAGGTGGTCCTCTCGGAGGCCCGGCGGTCACGGTCCGATCAGGTCGTGGCCGGGAGGTCGGCGGGTTTTCGTCTACGGCGGTGGGGGGTGCGGGCGCGCATGCGGTGCGCGTACGTCAGCGCACACATCGCGCCACTCCGCCCTGCCCGCTGCCGAGAGCACCGCTGCCGACGCGGCCGCCCTCCTTGGCGAACATCGAGAAGAAGCCGGGGGAGGTCATGTCAGAAGTCCCACCCGTCGTCCTCTGACTCGTCCTTGACCGGCTCCGGGGCCGCGAAGGACTCGCCGACCATGCCGGCGGTGAGGGTGGTGCCGTCGTTCGGGTCGATGAGGATGAACGAGCCGGTGCGGCGCGAGTCGGCGTAGGAGTCGACCGGCAGCGGCTCCGCGGTGCGGATCTTCACCCGGCCGATGTCGTTGGCGACGAGCTGTCCCGGGTGCGGGTGCAGGGACAGGTCGTCGAGCGTGAGGCGGGACGGGATGTCCTTGACGATCGCCTTGACCGTGCGGGTGCCGTGCTTGAGGAGGACCCGGTGCCCGACCGTCAGCGGGGCGTCGGCGACATGGCAGACGGTCGCCTCGATGTCCTGCGTGGTCGCGGGCGCGTCCTTGCTCGGCACGATCAGGTCGCCGCGGGAGATGTCGATGTCGTCCTCCAGCAGGAGGGTCACCGACTGCGTCGTCCAGGCCACGTCGACCGGCTCGCCCAGCAGGTCGATGCCGGAGATCCGCGAGGCGCGGCCCGACGGCAGCACCGTGACGGCCTCGCCCACGTGGAAGGAACCGGCCGCGATCTGACCGGCGTAGCCCCGGTAGTCCGGGTGGTCCGTGCTCTGCGGCCGGATCACGTACTGCACGGGCAGCCGGGCGTGGCAGTGGCTCAGGTCGTGCGCGACCGGAACCGTCTCAAGGTGCTCCAGCACGGTCGGGCCGCCGTACCAGTCCATGTTCGCGGACGCTTCCACCACGTTGTCGCCGACGAGCGCGGAGATCGGGATCGCGGTGACCTCGGGGACGCCCAGCTCGGTCGCGTACGCCGTGAACTCCTCGGCGATGCGGGCGAAGACCTTCTCGTCGTAGCCGACGAGGTCCATCTTGTTGACCGCGAGGACCGCGTGCGGCACGCGCAGCAGGGCGGCGATGGCCGCGTGCCGGCGGGTCTGCTCGACGACGCCGTTGCGGGCGTCGACCAGGATCACCGTCAGCTCGGCGGTGGAGGCGCCGGTCACCATGTTGCGCGTGTACTGCACATGGCCGGGGGTGTCGGCGAGGATGAACCGCCGCCGGGGCGTGGCGAAGTAGCGGTACGCCACGTCGATGGTGATGCCCTGCTCCCGTTCGGCCCGCAGGCCGTCCGTCAGCAGCGCGAGGTCCGGGGCCTCCTGGCCGCGGCTCGCGGAGACGCGCTCCACGGCCTCCAGCTGGTCGGTGAGGACCGACTTGGAGTCGTGCAGCAGCCGCCCGACGAGGGTGGACTTGCCGTCGTCGACGGAGCCCGCGGTGGCGAACCGCAGCAGCGTGGTCTCCGAGAGTTCCTCGGTCGTGATGGTGCTCATCTCTAGAAGTACCCCTCGCGCTTGCGGTCTTCCATCGCGGCCTCGGACATCTTGTCGTCGGCGCGGGTGGCGCCGCGTTCGGTGAGCCGGGAGGCGGCGATCTCCAGGATCACCTTCTCGATGGTGTCGGCGCCGGAGTCCACCGCGCCGGTGCAGGACATGTCACCCACGGTCCGGTAGCGCACGAGCCGCTTCTCGACGGTCTCGCCGTCCTTCGGCCCGCCCCACTCGCCGGCGGTCAGCCACATGCCGCTGCGGGAGAACACCTCGCGCTCGTGCGCGTAGTAGATCTCCGGCAGCTCGATGCCCTCGCGGGCGATGTACTGCCACACGTCCAGCTCGGTCCAGTTGGACAGCGGGAAGACGCGGACGTGCTCACCGGGCGCGTGCCGGCCGTTGTACAGGTTCCACAGTTCCGGGCGCTGCCGGCGCGGGTCCCACTGGGAGAACTCGTCGCGCAGGGAGAACACCCGCTCCTTGGCCCGGGCCTTCTCCTCGTCGCGGCGGCCGCCGCCGAAGACGGCGTCGAACTTCTCCGCCTGGATCTTCTCGGTCAGCGGCAGCGTCTGCAGCGGGTTGCGGGTGCCGTCCGGGCGCTCCTTGAGGACGCCGCGGTCGATGTAGTCCTGCACGGAGGCGACGTGCAGCCGCAGCCCGTGCTTCTCGACCGTGCGGTCGCGGTAGTCGAGGACCTCCGGGAAGTTGTGCCCGGTGTCCACGTGCAGCAGCGAGAAGGGCACCGACGCCGGCCGGAAGGCCTTCAGCGCCAGATGCAGCATGACGATGGAGTCCTTGCCGCCGGAGAAGAGGATCACCGGCCGCTCGAACTCGCCCGCCACCTCGCGGAAGATGTGCACCGCCTCGGACTCGAGGGCGTCGAGGTGCGACAGCGCGTACGGGCTGTCGGTCTCCTCGGACACGGTGGCGGCGGTCGTCATGCTGCGCCCCTTTCGTTCGCTTCTCCGCCCGCGCGGCGCAGCGGTGCGGCCATCGTCGTCGTCTGCGGCTGAGCGGCCGCGCGTGCGTCGCTCACAGGAGTCCCCTTTCGCTGAGCAGGGCGTGCACCGACGCCGCGGACTCCTGCACGGTCTGGTTCTGCGACTCGATGCGCAGATCGGGCGACTCGGGTGCCTCGTACGGGTCGTCGACGCCGGTGAGCCCGGTGAGCTCGCCCGCGGCCTGCTTGGCGTACAGGCCCTTCACGTCCCGCTCGCTGCACACCTCGACGGGCGTGGCGACATGCACCTCGACATACGCGGTGCCGTTCGCCTGGTGGCGCTTGCGCACCGCCTCCCGGCTGTCCTGGTAGGGCGCGATGACCGGGACGAGGGCCAGCACGCCGTTGCGGGCGAGCAGTTCGGCGACGAAGCCGATGCGCTGCACGTTGGTGTGCCGGTCCTCGCGGCTGAAGCCGAGGCCCGCGGAGATGAACTCGCGGATCTCGTCGCCGTCGAGCACCTCGACCCGGTGGCCCTCCGCGCGGAGCCGGCCGGCCAGCTCGTAGGCGATGGTGGTCTTGCCCGCGCTCGGCAGACCCGTGAGCCAGACGGTGGCTCCGGTCGTCACGTCACTCTCCTGAATCGTCGTCGTCATCCGTGCAGCCCGCACTCGGTCTTGCTGCGGCCCGCCCAGCGGCCGGCGCGGGCGTCCTCGCCCTCCAGGACCCGGCGGGTGCAGGGGGCGCAGCCGACGGAGGCGTAGCCGTCCATCAGCAGCGGGTTCGTCAGGACACCGTGCTCGGTGACGTACGCGTCCACGTCGTCCTGGGTCCAGCGGGCGATCGGCGAGATCTTGACCTTCTGCCGCTTCTCGTCCCAGCCGACCACCGGGGTGTTCGCCCGGGTCGGGGACTCGTCGCGGCGCAGGCCGGTCGCCCAGGCCTGGTAGTCCTTCAGGCCCTGCTCCAGCGGCTGCACCTTGCGCAGCTTGCAGCACAGGTCGGGGTCGCGGTCGTGCAGCTTCGGGCCGTACTCGGCATCCTGCTCGGCGACCGTCTGGCGCGGGGTGAGCGTGACGAGGTTGACGTCCATCACGGCCTCGACCGCGTCGCGGGTGCCGATCGTCTCCTCGAAGTGGTAGCCGGTGTCGAGGAAGACGACGTCGACGCCGGGCATGGCGCGGGCGGCGAGGTGGGCCACCACCGCGTCCTCCATCGAGGAGGTCACGCAGAAGCGCTTGCCGAACGTCTCGGCCGCCCACTGGAGGATCTCCAGCGCGGAGGCGTCCTCCAGGTCGCGGCCCGCCTGCTCGGCGAGCTTCCGCAGATCCTCGGCGGTGCGCTCTTCCTGAACGGTCGTCATATCTGTGCCCCTCCGGAATCGGATCGCCTCAGCCCCTGGGACAGCAGCCCCAGGAACTTCAGCTGAAAGGCCCGGCTGCACGCCGCGCATTCCCACGCGCCGTGCCCCTCCTCGCTCGGCCGCAGGTCCTCGTCGCCGCAGTACGGGCAGTAGAACGGGGCCATTCGCTCGCTCACGACAGGGCCTCCTCGCCGGCCCGCGCCGCCCACGCGGCGAACCGCTCGCCGTTCTCACGCTCGGCCTGGAACCGCTTCAGGACGCGCTCGATGTAGTCCGGCAGTTCGTCGGAGGTGACCTTCAGGCCACGCACCTTGCGGCCGAAGCCGGCCTCCAGGCCCAGGGCGCCGCCCAGGTGCACCTGGTAGCCCTCGACCTGCTCGCCCTGGTCGTTGAGCATGAGCTGGCCCTTGAGACCGATGTCCGCGACCTGGATACGGGCGCAGGCGTTCGGGCAGCCGTTGAGGTTGATGGTGAGCGGCTCGTCGAAGTCCGGCAGACGGCGCTCCAGTTCGTCGATCAGCTGCGCACCGCGCTGCTTGGTCTCGACGATGGCGAGCTTGCAGAACTCGATGCCGGTGCAGGCCATGGTGCCGCGCCGGAACGAGGAGGGCCGGGCGGTCAGGTCGAGCGCCTCGAGGGCCTCGACGAGCGACTCGACCTGGTTCTCCTCGACGTCGAGGACGATCATCTTCTGCTCGACGGTGGTGCGCACCCGGCCCGAGCCGTGGGCCTCCGCGACGTCGGCGATCTTCGTGATCGTCGCGCCGTCGACGCGTCCCACGCGCGGGGCGAAGCCGACGTAGAACCGGCCGTCCTTCTGCCGGTGCACACCGATGTGGTCGCGCCACAGCTGGGACGGCTGCTCCGGGGCGGGCCCGTCCACCAGCTTGCGCTTGAGGTACTCGTCCTCCAGGACCTGGCGGAACTTCTCGGCGCCCCAGTCCGCGACGAGGAACTTCAGGCGGGCGCGGGTGCGCAGCCGGCGGTAGCCGTAGTCGCGGAAGATCGAGATGACGCCCTCGTAGACGTCCGGGACGTCGTCGATCGACACCCAGGCGCCCAGGCGCACGCCCAGCTTGGGGTTGGTGGACAGGCCGCCGCCGACCCACACGTCGAAACCGGGGCCGTGCTCGGGGTGCTCCACGCCGACGAACGCGACGTCGTTGATCTCGTGCACCACGTCCAGCACCGGCGAGCCCGAGATCGCGGTCTTGAACTTGCGGGGGAGGTTCGAGTACGCCGGGTTGTTCAGCACGCGGCGTTTCATCTCCTCCAGGGCCGGAGTGGCGTCGATGATCTCGTCCTCGGCGATGCCCGCCACCGGCGAGCCGATCATCACACGCGGGGTGTCGCCGCAGGCGGTGACCGTCGACAGGCCCACGCCCTCCAGCCGGTTCCAGATCTCGGGCACGTCCTCGATCCGGATCCAGTGGTACTGGACGTTCTGCCGGTCCGTGATGTCGGCCGTGCCGCGCGCGAACTCCTGCGAGATCTCGCCGATGACCCGCAGCTGCCGCGTGGTCAGCGCCCCGCCGTCGATCCGGACGCGCAGCATGAAGTACTCGTCGTCCAGCTCCTCCGGCTCCAGGACGGCCGTCTTGCCGCCGTCGATGCCGGGCTTGCGCTGGGTGTACAGACCCCACCAGCGCATGCGGCCGCGCAGGTCGTTGGGGTCGATCGAGTCGAAGCCCCGCTTGGAGTAGATCGTCTCAATGCGTGTCCGCACATTGAGACCGTCGTCGTCCTTCTTGAACTGCTCGTTGCCGTTCAGCGGGGTGAAGTGCCCCGCGGCCCACTGGCCTTCACCGCGGTGACGGCTCACCTTGCGGCGTGGAGTCGCGGCGGCAGGCTTCTGCGGGGTGGCGGCCATGGTTGATACGTCCTTCGGACAGGCGGGAATGCGGCTCTGACCTGCGCGTGCGCGCATGGGCATACATGCGCGTCATTGCGCGGGAAAGGAAAGGAGAAGGGGGATGTCGGGCGCGGGCTGAGTACGCTCAGTGCGCCGGACAGATGGCGCTGGACATGCGGCCGAGGTCGACGTGCCGCCGACTCACCAAGGCAATTCCAGTTCCAGACATGACGGAAGCGTGTCACGGCGATCTGGACAGAGTCCAGCTTCGTCCAAGATGCGGACACCCTTGTCTCGCAGAGCAAGACAAGGGTGGTGTTGGTCACACCGGGGGGCGCTCGAGGTGTCCGTCCAGGTCAGACAGGGAATGCCCCAGGCCACGGTCCCGGAGCGGCGGACTTCGCCTCCTCCTCGACCTTGGTGTCGAACAGCTTGAAGCCGCGCCGCTGGTAGTTGTCCATCGCGTGCTCGCCATCCTTGCTGCAGGTGTGCAGCCAGACCCGCTTCGTCGGCGCCAGTCCCGCCCAGCGGTCCGCGAGGTCCCAGGCCCGGGCGGTGCCGTACGACAGCAGGTGCCCGCCGATGCGGCGGCCCCGGAAGGCGGGGAGCAGCCCGAAGTAGACGATCTCCACGACCGCGTCGTCCTGCGCCTCCAGCTCCACGTACCCCGCGGGCGTGCCCCGGTCGTACGCCACCCACGTCTCCACCCCGGGCCGCTCCAGGTGCTCCACCCACCGCGCGTACGACCAGCCGAGCCGGTCCGTCCAGCGGATGTCGCCGCCCACCGACGCGTACAGGAACCGGCTGAACTCGGGCGAGGGCACCTCGGAGCGGACGACCCGGACGTCCCCGTCCGGCGCGACCGCCGGCAGCAGGTCGGTCGGGGCGGTCTGCTCCAGAGACCAGGTGGTCACGGCGATGGTGGTCATGCGGGCCAGAAAATCATCTGACCTACATGTCTGTCGATCGGCCTCGTGCTCCGGGGGCCGGCGCCGGTCAGCCCAGCGCCCTGTCGATGGACGTCAGCGGCAGCGCGAACAGCATCCGCCCCGACTGGGACCAGACCTCGCCGGTCTCCTCCCAGTAGGACAGGGAACCCGATCCGCCGCTCCAGCAGTGCCGCGTCTCGTCCGTGCCGCACTCCGTCGCCCGCGCGCCGTCCGTGTCCTGGCGCCACAGGGTCCCGTGTCCGCCCGGGCTGCCCGCCGCGCGGTCCAGGTACCAGCCCGAACGGCGGGCCAGCACGCCCCGCACGTCGGCCGTCTTCGTCTCGTACGCCTCGACCGGGGCCGCCTCGCCGGCGGAGTCGGTGGTGAGCAGGCCGGAGCGGGCCGGGTCCCGGCTCAGCGCGTAGCGCCACAGCCGGGTGCGCCGGTCGCCGTCCGCCGGCACCCACTCGCCCGCGACCAGACTGTCGGGGGAGGTGCTGCGGTCCAGGGAGACGGTGGCCGGACGGGACGCGTCGTCCCCGCCGGGCAGGGTGTACGAGCCGACGGCCGGCAGCACGAACCGGTTTCCGTGCGCCGCCCAGCCGCCCCGCACCCGGCCGACCGCGTCGGACTCGACGGTGGCGCGCTGGATGCGGTCCATGTCGTACACGTACAGCGCGTCCCGGTCGCCCTCGCGGGTCGTCACCAGCAGCTTGTCCTGGTACCAGACCATGCCGGACAGCGGGGAGACCAGCCCCCGGTAGTCTCGCCCGCCGTCCACCGGGACGGCCAGCAGGGCCCACGTGTAGCGGAGCGCGCCGGGGTCGTTGGCGTCGACGAAGGCGACCTTGGCGAGGCCCTGCCCGGGGGCGGGGCCGTCCATGGAGCCGCCCTCGGCGCCCCGGGTCCAGCCGGAAAGGATCACGCGGTTGCCGCCCCAGCGGCCGTCGTCGTCCGCGTCGCCCGAGGTCGTGACCGCGCCGGCCCGCCAGCCCCGGGTGTCGGAGCCGCCGAAGCAGTACGCGCGCGTGGCCGCCGGCTCGACCGGCAGGGTGTGCTTCTCGGCGGTCGAGCAGCCGGCCGCGTCCCGCAGAGGGAGGTCGGCGTTCTCCAGCACCGTGCCGACGCCGACCGGCCGGCCCATCTCCGACGCGAGCCGGTCCAGCCACCGTCCGGGCACCCGGCGCTCGGCCAGCGGAAGCCGCCCGGACCCGTCGGACACGGCGACCGGCTTCAGAGCCCCGGGGGCGTCGGCGACGGTGGCCTGCGAGGCGCTGATCACAGTGGCGGCGGCGGTGAGCGCGAGAGCCGTCCCGGCCAGGGTCGCGCGCAGCACCCTGCCCCGCCTGCGTCGCCGGTGTCTGCCGCGATGCTTCATAACGTCCTCCCGAGTCGGACCAACTGCGCCTGTTGATCCGTACGTTGACGGAGGAGCAGGTGGGGCGGTCCGTAAGGGGATGCTACGGCAGGTGAGCGCTGCGGGGGACGAAGACCCCGCAAATATGCGAAAGATGCACCCCTCGGGGCGGCTCGCACGGCACTCGCGGTGAACCTCAGGGCGCCGGTGCGGGCCTGCGCTGCCTGCTTACCGCCGGCGCGGTCGAGTGCGGCAGCAGATCCCGCGGGTCGTCCGGCAGCAGCACCTCGACCTCGGCGTTCTCGGCGAACCGGTACGGCCGGTGCTCCAGGAACGCCCCCAGATAGCGGCGTACCCGCGACATCTCGGCACGCACCGTCACCGTGCGGGCGGGGTCGCCGAACACGTCCCCGGCCAGGCCCGAGGCGCTGCGGCCGGAGCGGTGGACGGCGAGGAGATACAGCAACTCCGCGTGCCGCGGGCTCAGTTCCCGGGTGAAGGAGCCCGCCCCGCCGAGCACCTCCACCGACCAGCGCCGGGTCTGCCTGAGATCCAGCACGATCCTGGCCGGGCCGCGCGGCACCGGGTCGTCGTCGGCCGCCCGCACCAGCCAGCCCCCGGCCAGCGGTTCCACCGAGCACAACCCGAGCGCCGGCAGCCATCTCGGGCCCGCCGACAGCGACTTGGGCAGGGCCACACGCCGCGCGTACGGCATCCCGCTGACCGCGGCCGTCCAGCCGTCCGGGTCGACGACCACGGCACGGCCGCCGATCCGGGCCAGCACCGGCGCGGCCACCGCGCGCAGCCGCTCCAGCGACTCCGCGTGCATCTCCCGCAGCCGGGCCTCGGCGAGTCTGGCCACCGAGCCCACCCAGGCGAGCGTGGCCGGGTGCATCGTCTCCAGCGGACCGCTCACGTCCACCACCCCGAGCAGCCGGCCGTCCCGTGGATCCACCAGGGGAGCGCCCGCACAGGTCCAGCCGGCCTGGGAGCGCACGAAGTGCTCGGAGGCGAAGACCTGCACGGGCCTGCGCACCACCGCCGGAGTGCCCAGACCGTTCGTGCCCACCACGTCCTCACGCCAGTCCGCGCCGAGTTCGAAGCCGAGCCCGTCGGCCTTGCGCAGCACCGGCGGGCTGCCCTCGCGCCACAGCACCCGGCCGTCCTCGTCGGCCACCACCATGATGTGGTGGGCGACGTCCGCGGCCGCCAGCAGTCCCTCCCGCAGCACCGGGAGCACATGGCGCAATACCGATGTCTCGCGCCGCCGCTGCACCTCCTCGCGGGACAGCGGATCCGCCCGGACGTCGCGGTCCGGGTCGACGCCGCTGCGCAGCATCCGCTCCCAGGACCGCTCGATCACCGGACGCGGCGCCACCGGAGCGGGCTGCCCGGCCAGCCGGGCCGAGCGGACCTCACTGAGGACCCGGGCCGCGCGCGTGCTGTCGACGGCGGCCAAGTGCGTGACGTCCATACGCGTGCGCCCCCCGGAGTCGCTTTTGACTGTGCGTCTCATAGTGCCGTCTGCTCCCCGGGCGCGCGTGCAGTCCGCAGCAAGTTGCAACCCCCTGCAACCCTGGTGGACAGCCCGGCCGTGTCCGAAACTTGAGCGGCGCCGTCCCGAGCGGCGTTCAGTGGCTCGAACGGGCCAGTGCGGCGGGGGTGGTGCCGTGTCGGCGCAGCACCACCCCCGCTTTCCGCGTGGGCGCAGGACTACGGGGAAGAGACGGACCGGATCAGGACACCGGCCGGGCCCGCTCCACCACCGACGCCAGGTCCAGCGTGTGCGGCAGCGTCCCGAACACGGCGCCCCCGTCGACGCCGAGCCGCCCCGCGCAGAACGCGTCGGCGACCTCCGGTGGCGCGAAACGGACCAGCAACGAGCCCTGGAGCACCAGCGCGATCCGCTCCGCCAGCCGCCGCGCCCGCCCCTCCACGCCTTCCAGGTCGGCGAGTTCGGTCAGAAGGTTCTTGATGGCGGCGTCGAGGCGGTGATCGGCACCGCGCGACTGCCCGACCTCCCGCAGATACGCGTCCAGCGCGCCCGGCTCCCGCTGCAACGCCCGCAGCACGTCCAGCGCCTGGACGTTGCCCGCGCCCTCCCAGACCGAGTTCAGCGGCGACTCGCGCACCAGCCGGGGCATCCCGGACTCCTCCACGTACCCGTTGCCGCCGAGGCACTCCGCCGCCTCCACCGCGACGGGCGGGCACCGCTTGGTCACCCAGTACTTGGCGGCCGGCACCGCGATCCGCAGCAGCGCCCGCTCCTGCTCGCCGCCGTCGTCACAGGCCGCAGCGAGCCGCAGCGCCAGGGTCGTCGCCGCCTCCGACTCGATCGCGAGATCGGCCAGGACGTTGCGCATCAGCGGCTTGTCGACGAGCTTTCCGCCGAACGCCTCGCGGTACGTGCAGTGGTGCACCGCCTGCGCCACGGCCTGCCGCATCAGCCCCGCCGAGCCGAGCACGCAGTCGAGCCGGGTCGCCGCGACCATCTCGATGATGGTGCGCACCCCGCGCCCCTCCTCGCCGACCCGGCGCGCCCAGGTCCCGTCGAACTCGACCTCGGCGGAGGCGTTGGACCGGTTGCCCAGCTTGTCCTTGAGCCGCTGGATCCGGAACACGTTGCGCGTGCCGTCCTGGAGCACCCGCGGCACCAGGAAGCAGGTCAGCCCGCCCGGAGCCTGCGCCAGCACCAGGAAGCCGTCGGACATGGGCGCCGAGCAGAACCACTTGTGCCCGGTCAGCTCGTACGTCCCGTCCTCTGCGAGCGGCCGCGCGGACGTGGTGTTCGCCCGGACGTCGCTGCCGCCCTGCTTCTCCGTCATGCCCATCCCGAACAGCGCCCCGGCCTTGAGGTGCGCGGGCCGCAGCTCACGGTCGTAGACCATGGACGTCAGCCGCGGTTCCCACTCGGCGGCCAGGTCCGGGTCGGTGCGCAGGGCGGGCACCGCCGCGTGCGTCATCGACAGCGGGCAGCCGTTGCCGGCCTCGACCTGCGTCCACACCAGGAAGGCGGCGGCCCGCCGCAGGTGCCCGGCCGGCCGGCCCCACGCCGCCGTCAGACCGGCCGAGACGCCCTTGCCGAGCAGCCGGTGCCAGGAGGGGTGGAACTCGACCTCGTCGGCGCGGTCACCGTACCGGTCGTGCGTCAGCAGCCGCGGCGGGTTCTCGTTGGCCAGCCTCCCCCACTCCTGCACCTGGGCCGAGCCGGAGGTCCGGCCGAGTGCCGCCAGCTCGCCGAGGACCTCCTCGCGCAGGTCCGGATCGAGATGCCGGCCGACCGCGGCGGCCAGGGCCCGGTCGGCGGAGAAGACGTCGTAGCCGACCAGCGGCGGGACCTGGTTCGTCACGGTGTGGGTGCTGCCTGCCATGCTGCGAAAGTACCCCGCCGCGGCACCTTGGCACCCGGCGGACCCGGCCCGGTCCGCGAAGACCCGGCCTGTGGGTGAGTGGGGCCGGACACGACGGCTACCGTTAGGGGGTGCAGCCAGCAAGTGAAACCCCCGACACGCCTTCCGGGCGCCTCCACCGGGCGCGTGCCCTGTACCGGAACGTCTCCAAGCGCAGGACCGCCTGGCTGTTGCTGAAGGACACCGTCAACTCCTGCATCGAGTACCGCATCCTGGGCCTGGCGGCCGAGGCCGCGTTCTTCACCCTGCTGTCGGTGCCACCGCTGCTGCTGAGCATGATCGGACTGCTCGGCTACGTCGACGCCTGGACCGGCGCCGACACCATCGAGAGCCTCCAGACCAACCTCCTGGAGGCCTCCCGCACGATCCTGTCCGACCAGGGCGTCCGCGAGATCGCCCAGCCGATCCTGCACGACGTGATGAAGGGCGGCCGGCCCGACGTCATCTCCATCGGCTTCCTGTTCGCCCTCTGGTCGGGCTCCCGCGCGGTGAACGTCTTCATCGACACCATCACCGTGATGTACGGCCTCGACGGCGTCCGGGGCATCGTCAAGACCCGCCTGATGGCCTTCCTGCTGTTCATCGTGGCCCTGCTGATCGGCTCGGTCGCGCTGCCGCTGATGGTGGCCGGGCCGGACGCGGTGGTGCGGATCGTGCCGTGGTCGACGACGCTCGTGCAGGTGCTGTACTGGCCGGTGGTCATACTCCTGTCGATCGCCTTCCTGACGACGCTGTACCACGTGTCCGTCCCGGTTCGCTCTCCCTGGATCGAGGACGTGCCCGGCGCGCTGGTCGCCCTCGGCATGTGGGTGCTCGGCAGCTTCCTGCTGCGGATCTACCTGACCAGCACGGTCGAGGGCCCCACGATCTACGGCTCCCTCGCCGCGCCCGTCGCCGTGCTGCTGTGGATCGGTGTGTCCGCGTTCGCCGTCCTGGTCGGGGCCGCTGTCAACGCCGCCATCGACCGGGTCTGGCCGGCCGCCGCCACGGCCGCGGCCCGCGAGGCCAACGAGCGGCTGCGGCAGGCCCAGGTCGCCGAGTACGTCGCCCGCGCGACCGCCGGCGGCGAGGCCGACCCCGACATGCCCTCCGAGTTCCCGGAACGCTGGTCCCGCTTCCTGCCGCCGGACGACGTGTCGGCCCGCCTGCGCACCCATGTCAAGAGCACCCACGTGAAGAACAGCCACGTGAAGAACAGCCACGTGAAGAGCACCCAGGTCAACGGGGAGGAGCACCCGCCCGAGGACTCGTGACGGGCCGCGCGCGGGGCGCGTTCATGATCAGGGCCTGCTTCGACCCGCCGTGGGCGGTCCGCGTGGAGGACCGGGCCCCGCTCACCGTGATGCTCGTCGTCCGCGGCGAGGCCTGGATCGTGCCCGACCGGGGCGAGCGCACGCGGCTCAGGGCCGGGACCTCGCCATCGCCCGCGGCCCGGACCGTACACCTGCGCCCACGCCTACGGCACGGCACCGCAGCCGGTGATCCCGCGCACCAGGAGTGCCGCAATCCCGACGGACGGCCCCCTCGAAACCGGGGGCGGGAGGCGAGCGGGGCCGGCCCTCGGGCCGGCCATCGTGTCGCGAGGACCGGGGGCGGCCGGATGAAGCGGCACCGGGCCCGGCCCCGCCGCCGTGTCGCGGCGTAGTCTGGCCCTCGTGTATGTGGAGCGGGCGTCGCGGCTGCCCGGGGCGGTCGTGTGGACCAGCACCCCGTCCCGGCCCGGGGTGGGGCGGGTCCTGCCCGACGGGTGCATGGATCTGCTGTGGCACGACGGGCGGCTGATGGTCGCCGGACCCGACACCCGGGCGTACCTCCCCGACGGGGCGACCGGCCCCTGGGCCGGGGTCCGCTTCTACCCGGGCACGGCTCCGGCGCTCCTGGGCGTTCCGGCGCACGAACTGCGCGACCGGCGCGTCGAGCTCGCGGACCTGTGGCCGGCTCAGCAGGTGCGGCGACTGGCCGGAGCTGTGAACGCGGCCCCCGACCCGGCGAGCGGCCTGGAGGAGCTGGCGCTGCGGCAGGCGGCCGGTGCCGACCCCCCTGACCCGCTGCTGCGGAAGGTCGTCACCGCCCTGGACGCGGGGCGTCCGGTCGCGGCCACCGCCGACGAACTCAGCTTCGGGGCACGCCAGTTGCACCGCCGTTCACTGTCGGCCTTCGGCTACGGCCCCAAGACCCTGGCCCGTATCCTGCGGCTGCACCGCGCCCTGGCACTGGCCCGGGCCGGTGTGCCCTTCGCGGAGACCGCCGCACGAGCCGGGTACGCCGACCAGGCCCATCTGGCCCGTGAGGTGCGGGAGTTGTCGGGGCTCCCGCTGGGGGACCTACTCGGCCGCGGTGCCTAGCGGGGCGAACAGGTCCACCCCGTTGCCGTCCGGGTCGTGCACCACGGCGTACCGCTGCCCCCAGAAGGCGTCCCACGGCTTGAGCTCGCCGTGGTACCCCGAGCCGACCAGCTCCTCGTACAGCGCGTCCACCTCCTCCGGCCCGTCGCACCGCAGGGCCAGCGAGGTCCGGCCCCCGTGCGCGGGCGGCTGCCATCCGGGCAGGAAGGAGCGGACCGTTTCCTCGGTGTCGAACATCAGCCGCAGCCCGCCGGGCAGTCCGGCCTCGGCGTGCGGCTGGTCCTCGGCGCCGTCCGGGAAGGTGAACCCGAGCCGGCGGTAGAACGCGACGGAGGCGGCCATGTCGGAGACGACCAGGCCGATGGCATCGAATCGTGCAGTCATGGAGTCACCGTAGGCAGGCCACGGCGCCCGGTCTTGAAGAAAACGGACGCCCCGGGCCGGGGGCGCCCCGGGCCGGAGACGTCCGTGCCGGATGCCCCGCGGTGGCCGCTCTGCCCGCCGAGCGCGGGATCCCCGGTCGCCGCAGCAGCCCCGCCGGCGGCCCGGCCCCCGGGCCGGTGTGCCCCACGCTGCGGTGGCGGGCGACCGCCACGGCAGCGGCCGGGAGCACCTCCTACGCGCGCGGCTCCGCCGTACTCGCCCGTTCCACCAGGCGCGTCGACAACTCCGTCCGGGTGCTCTCCGGGTGATGGCCGTCCATCATGCGCAACAGCGACCGCAGGGCCGTCGCGGCCATCTCGGACAGCGGCTGGCGGACGGTGGTCAGGCCGGGAGAGGCCCAGCGGGCCTCGGGCAGATCGTCGAAGCCGACCACACTGATGTCGTCCGGGACCCTCAACCCCCGTTCGGTCAGGGCCTCGTAGACACCCAGCGCCATCCGGTCCGAGCAGACGAAGACCGCGGTCGGCGGCTCGGGCAGGTCGAGGAGTTCCAGCGTGCGGCGGTGGGCCACACTCTCGTCGAAACCGGCGTGCCGGACGTACTCGGGGCGCTGCCGGACCCCGGCCGACGCGAGCGCCGAACGGTACCCGGCGACCCGCGCGCTGCTGCACATCGTGCGCCGGGGGCCGGCGATGACGGCCACCCGCTCGTGGCCCAGCGACAGCAGATGCTCCGTGGCCGTCAGACCCCCGTGCCAGTTCGCCGCCCCGACCGAGACCACGCCCTCCGGCGGCTCCTGCACCGGGTCGATCATCACGAACGGGATGCGGTGCTGCTCCAGCCACGCGTACTGCGAGTCACTGAGCTCGGCCAGGTTGAACAGGACCCCGGAGGAGCCCCGGGCGACCAGCTTGTCCAGCCAGCCGCGCTCCGGGCGGCCGACCCGGGAGCGGATCAGCGCAGCCGACACCACGACCTCCAGGCCCGCGTCGTGCGCCGCCCCCTCCACCCCGTGCAGCACCGCACCCGACCAGGAGCTCTCCAGCGAGTGCACGACCAGGTCGACCAGCCGGGGTGCCTTCGCCGCGTCGAAGCGGGGTCTGCGCACGTACCCCAGCCGGTCGAGTGCCTCGGTCACGCGGCGGCGGGTCTCTGGTGCCACGTCCTCACGGCCGTTGACCACCTTCGACGCGGTCGGTACCGACACCCCCGCCTCGCGCGCCACGACCGCCAGCGTCGGACCGGCAGGCACGCTCGCACTCGCCGTACGGACCATCGGGAACCCACCTCTCCGGCCCGCCCGAGGGCCGTGGAAAGTTTCGACCAGCGCTGCACACGGCGGGCACGAGGTCCGGCCGGGCAGAAAGCGCTTCCTACTGTAGGTGCGGCGCAGGTCGGCGGGAAGACAAGTGATTCACCGCTTCGCGCCGGGCAAAACTTTCGAAACCCCGAACAGCACCCGCAGCCGGGTGCACAGGTCGGCCGAAACCCGGTGAAGTCCGCCGTGAACGCCGCGTCCACGGGGTCCCGGGCGTGGATCCCCGCCATCGCACCGGTGAACCGCAGCCGGGAGCCGTGGTCGTCGGGCGGCCGGCCGAAGTCCGGCGCCGCCCCGCACGGACGGTGACCGCGTACGCCGAACAGCCCTCACACTCCCTCGCGCACCGGAATACCGGGCCACAATGAGGTGCTCTGATCTTCACGGTGCACGAGCGCGGTGAGGAGGCTGGTGGACGTATGACGGCAGACCAGGCAGACCCCGTGGTGAGCACGCCCCACGGTGCCCTCCGGGGCCGGTACGAGCGCGGTGTCGCGGTCTTCCGCGGCATCCCGTACGCGGCCCCTCCCTTCGGTCCCCGCCGCTTCCGTCCACCCGTCCCCCTCCCGCCCTGGGACGGCGTCCGCGACGCCGGTGCCTTCGGCCCCACCCCGCCGAAACCGCCGTACTCCGACGCCTTCGCGCACTACCTGTCCGACCCGGTCGTGCCGGGCGACGACTGCCTCAACCTCAACATCTGGACCCCGCAACCGGACCCCGGAGCCCGGCTCCCCGTCCTCGTCTGGCTGCACGGCGGCGCCCTGACCAGGGGTTCGTCCGCCGTACCCGTCTACGACGGCCATGCCTTCGCCCGCGACGGCGTCGTGTGCGTCTCGGTCAACTACCGGCTGGGAGTCGAAGGCTACGGACTGTTCCCGGACACGCCCCCGAACCCCGGCCTGCGCGACCAGATCGCCGCCCTGACCTGGGTGCACGAGGCCATCGAGGCCTTCGGCGGCGACCCCGGCCGCATCACCCTGTGCGGCCAGTCCGCCGGGGCGATCAGCATCGGCGCGCTCATCGCCGCCCCGCAGACCCAGGGACTGGTCCGGCGGGCGGTCCTGCAGAGCGGGCCGCCCGAGGCGTCCGAGCGGGCCAAGGTCCGGCGGATGGTGCGCCGGATGGCCTCCCGGCTGAAGATCCCCGCCACCGCCGAGGCCTTCGCCGCCGTCGACCGCGACCTGCTGCTGCACACCCAGGCCGAGGTGGGCCGGCTCAGCAGCCCGGTGGTCGGCGGCCCCGCCTTCGGCATCGTCATCGACGGCGACACCGTCCCGCGCGACCCCCTTCAGGCCCTCACCGAAGGCGGCGCCGCCCCGGGTGTCGAGCTGATGACGGGCTGGACCCGCGACGAGTACCGGCTGTGGCTGGTCCCGGGCGGCCTGATGGACCGCGTGGACCGCCTCGGAGCCGTCGCCTTCGCGGGCGCCATGGCCCGCTGCCACTGCGGCAGCGAGGTCCCGCGCGGCTACCGCGCCCTGCACCCCGAGGCGAGCACGGCGGACATCGTCGGCCAGCTCGTCACCGACCGCCTCCTCCGCATCCCCCTGCACCAGCTGGCCGACGCCCGTACGGAACCGTCGTACGTCTACGAGTTCGCCTGGCCCTCGAACCTCCCCGGCCTCGGCTCCTGCCACGCGCTGGAGCTCGGCTTCGTCTTCGACACGGGGGAGGTCCCGGAGTCCCGCAAACTGGCGGGGGAGGGCGCTCCGCAGGAGCTGGCCGACGCGATGCACACGGCGTGGGTGCGGTTCGCGACGGACGGCGACCCGGGCTGGGAACGCTGGGACGCGGCGCATCCGGTGCGCGTCTTCGGAGACCGCGCACCGGACGCCGGGAACGGCGTGGCCTACACGGCGTACGGTCCCCGCGACCGCGAACTCGCCCTCTGGGCGACCGACGCCGCCGCCGACGCCGCCGTTGTCACGCCTGAGGAATCCACACCCGCCGTACGGCGGCTCCGTCGCTCCGGCGTACTCCGCCGGCACTGACGAGGCTCACGCCGGTGGGGTGGAGGTTCCGCCGAGTGTGGACAGGAAGGCGGTCCAGGTGGCGGGGGCGATGGTGAGGTGGGGGGTGGAGGGGGTTGTGCTGTCGCGGATGTGGATGGCGGCGGGGTGGGCGGCCATTTCGACGCAGGCGCCGCCCTCGCCGCTGCTGTAGCTGGGCTTGAACCACTCAAGTGGGGTGCCGCTCACGCTTCTCCCAGAAAGCGGTCTAACAGATCCCTCGTGTCCTCGGTGTTGAGGGCCTGCGTCCGCGGCATCGCATACTTCTGGGTAAGGATCCCCACCTCGTCGGGGGCCGCAACAAGTGTGCTGCCACGCTGAGTTTCGCTGTAGGCGAGCCGCTGGTGGTCGGGGGTTTCCAGCAGGATGAACGGGCCTTCGAGTCCGGCATGCGAGGTACGGTCCAGCGGCAGAACCTGGATGGCGACCCCGGGGAGCTCGGAGTACTCGCGCAGGTGCCGCAACTGTTCGACGTACACGTCCCTTCCGCCCAGACGGTCGCGCAGGGCCGCCTCCGAGATCACGAAACTCGCGGTGGGCGGCACCTTGCGATGCATAGTCTGCCGTCGTTCGATGCGAGCCGCGACGAACTGCTCGATCTCGTCCTCGTCGTAGACCGGAACGCGGCTGCGGAACACTGCGCGGGCGTACACCTCGGTCTGAAGCAGACCTGGAACCAACAGGCTCTCGTACCAGGAAATCGCAAGGGCCTCCCGCTCCCGATCCAGATACTCCTCCGCCCAGAGCGGCACGAGATCCACCTCCGGCATCTCCACCAGCGCAGCCACGAACGCCCGCTTGGTGTCCAGGAGTCGGTCCAACTGCTCCGCGAGATCCATCTTCAGTGGCCGTTGCCCTGCTCGATGGACGCGATCTGCTGCTCGCCGACGACGAAGATCTCCCCGAGGGACCTCTGCGTATGCCCGGCCGCCCCCCGGAAGAGGGCGAGCAGCGCGCCCACCATCCTCGTCGCCGAGGCGTTCCTGCGTGACCGTCGTGACCGTGTCGTGGTGCTCATGGCGGCGAACTCCCCACCCGCGCGCGTACTTGCCGTGTTCCGCACGTACAACATGGCCGTACGGGTGCGCGATCTGTTTCATGATGGCCACGGAGTGTGACTGTCGTCCCGTGAACGACAAAACTCCACTCCTCTCCCAACCCCCGTCTCCGCGCGAGCGGTTCGACCGCCGGGAGCGCCAGTCCGTCCCGGCCGCACGCGCGTTCGTGCGCGACGCCCTTGTGGACTGGGGCGGGTGCGGGTGCGGGTGCGGGTGTGGACTGGGGCGGGTGCGGGCGCGCGGAGGACGTGCTGCTCTGTGTGAGCGAACTGGTGACGAACGCGCTGGTGCACGGCGTGCCTCCCGGCCGTGGATTCCTGCTGAGGCTGGTGCCGTACGGCGAGGACCGCGGCGTGCGGATCGAGGTGCACGACAGCGGTGACGGCGTGCCGGTGCTGCCGCGGCAGGACGTCCAGCAGCCCTGCGAGGGCGGGCGGGGCCTGTTGCTGGTGTCGGAGCTGGCGGACAAGTGGGGCGTGGGGGCGAGGTGCCCGGGCAAGATCGTGTGGTGTGAGTGCGAAGGCGGGGGTTGACCCTCACACTGTGTCAGCCAGTGAAGTGGATGACGTCATGTTCAGCATCGGAGAGTTCGCCAAGTACGGCGGCGTGTCAGTGCGCATGCTGCGCCACTACGACGCCGTGGGGCTCGTGCGCCCCGCCCACGTCGATCCGCACACCGGCTACCGGTCCTACGAAGCCGACCAACTGGCCCGGCTCAACCGCGTCATCGCCCTCAAGGAGCTGGGCTTCACGCTCGAACGGGTGCGCGCCATCCTCGACGAGCAGGTGGACGCGACGGAGCTGCGCGGCATGTTGCGGTTGCGGCACGCGGAGCTGGAGTCGGCCATGGCGGCCGATGCCGCCCGGCTGGCGCAGGTCGAGGCGAGGCTCCGGGTGATCGAGAGTGAGGGGCAGATGTCGTTCGACGACGTGGTGATCAAGCAGGTCCCGGCGATGCGTGTGGCGGAGCTGACGGCTGTTGTGGAGAGCTTCGAGCCGCGGTTCATCACCCCGGTGATCACCCCGCTCTACGAGGAGTTGTGGAGCCGGATGCAGGCCGCCGGGCTCCGGGCGAGCGGCGCGGCCGTCGCCTACTACGAGAACCTCGACGGGCCGGTGACGGTGCACGCCTCCATCCCCGTCGACGCCGAACCAGACCCCTCGCAGGATTTCGCGGTGGTGGATCTGCCGGCGGCGGAGGTCGCGACGCTGGTGCATGACGGCCCGATGGAACAGGTCATCCCCAGCGTCCAGGCGCTCGCCCGCTGGATCGACGCCCATGGCTACACGTCGGCCGGCCCCGCCCGCGAGGTGACTCTCTCCTGTCCCAACTGCGGCGACCACACGGTGACCGAACTGCAAGAGCCGGTCGCTCGCCGCTGAGTACTGTGGATCACGGAGGTGATCCGGCGACAGGGCCTGGCGGGCCTATGGCGGTCCCACCGAGTCCCGTACCACCACGTGCGTGCCCAGCGACAGGTGTTCGGCCGGGGCGCCAGGCGTGCGTTCGAGGGCCGTGCGGACGGCGAGGCGGCCGGGTTCCTCGTAGGGGACGTGGGCCGTCGTGAGGGCGGGGTGCAGGTCGCAGGCGAAGGAGAGGTCGTCCTAGCCGGCCAGGGAGACGTCACCCGGCACCGACAGGCCCGCCTCGTGCAGGGCGGTGAGGGCGCCCGCCGCGACCATGTCGGTGGCGGCCACGACGGCCGTGAAGTCGAGGTCGTCCTTGAGCGCTTGCTGCCAGCACGAACGCGAGCGTGGGCGTGTCGACGCCCGCGATCGCCTTCGCCGGCGCCGTGGAAATACCGTTGCCGGAACAGCAGCATCTTCGATCGAATGCCTCCATGACTCACGACGGCCCGGCAGACCATGTGGAGCAGAATCGACGCTTCTGGGATGACGAGGCGGCTGCGTGGCACGGGCCGCTCGCCCGTGATCACTGGGCGCAGGTGGAACCGTACTGGGGATTGTGGGCCACCCCCGAGTCGCAGGTTTCCGTGCTTCCCGACGGCATCGACGGTATGCGCACCATTGAGTTGGGCTGCGGCACTGCCTACGTTTCCGCTTGGCTGGCCAGGGCAGGAGCCCACCCGGTCGGGATCGACCTCTCGGAGAAGCAGCTCGCCACTGCTCGCGAGATGCAGGCAGAGTTCGGCATCGACTTCCCCCTTGTCCTGGGCAACGCTGAGAAGGTGCCCTACGAGGACAACACGTTCGGCTTGGCGATCAGCGAGTACGGCGCCTCGCTGTGGTGCGACCCCTACCAGTGGATCCCGGAGGCAGCCCGGCTTCTCGTCCCCGGAGGCCACCTGGTGTTCTCGCGCTACTCACCGCTGTTCGCACTGTGTGTACCGCCCGAGGGACCGGCGTCCACCACTCTGTCCCGCGGCCAGTTCGGCCTGACGCGGCTGGACTGGGGGAATCACGTGGAGTTCATCCTGCCGCACGGTGAGATGCTCCGTCTGCTGCGGGCCTGCGACTTCGTCGTGGAGGACCTGATTGAGATTCAGGCACCCCGGCCTGCACGGGACTACGAAGAAGTTTCCGCCGACTGGGCCCATCAATGGCCCAGCGAGGAGATCTGGAAAGCTCGGCTGGCAGGCTGACAGCTCCGCAGGCACCGTGTGACGTCCTACTCATCCCGCGGAGCACCTCGATGCTCCCACCGCAAGCCCTTCTGCCAATCCCAGCGGCGGTTTCCGCGCCTCATCCACTCACGGCCCTACGCCGCCCCCAGCGTCCCCGCGATCCCCGAGATCGCCTCCGGGCCCACCCGGCAGCAGCCGCCGATCAGCCGTGCTCCGGACTGCTGCCAGCCCTTCACCTGGTCGGCGCTGAAGGTGGAACGGCCTGTCCAGGCGCGGGCGTCGGCGTCCCAGGTCTCGCCGCTGTTGGGGTAGACGACGACCGGCTTGCCGGTGACCCGCGCCGCTGTCGCGGCCGCGGCGTCCGCGTCCTCGGGTGCGCAGCAGTTCACACCGACCGCGATCACCTCGTCCGCCTCGGCGGCCAGGGCGAAGGCCTCCTCCAGCGGCTGCCCGGCGCGCGTGCGGCCACCGGCGACGGAGTACGTCAGCCAGGCCGGCACTCCGAGCCCGCGCACCGCCCGCAGCAGGGCCGCTGCCTCGTCGGAGTCCGGGACCGTCTCCAGCGCGAGGACATCGGGGCGGGCCGCGGCCAGCACCTCCAAGCGCGGCCGGTGGAAACGCTCCAGCTCGTCCACCGTCAGCCCGTAGCGGCCCCGGTACTCGGAGCCGTCCGCGAGCATCGCCCCGTAGGGGCCGGCCGAGGCCGCCACCCACAGGGGGCGCGAGACGCGTGCGAGCCGGGCCGCGTCCCGGGCCGACTCCACGCTGAGCGCCATGAGTTCGGCCGCCCGGTCGCGGTCGATCCCGCGCTTGGCGAAACCCTCGAACGTGGCCTGGTAGCTGGCCGTGATCGCCACGTCCGCGCCGGCCCGGAAGTAGGCGAGATGCGCCTCGGTGATCGCCTCCGGCCGCTGCGCGAGCAGCCGCGCCGACCACAGCTCGTCGCTCAGGTCGTGCCCTGCCGACTCGAGCTGGTTGGACATGCCGCCGTCGAGGACGACCGTCCCGGCGGCGAGGGCTTCGGCGAGCGTGAGGGTGCTGGTCATACGGACGACCGTAACCGAGACCCGGGGGCGGACCCCAGCCGATCGTGTCCATTGCGTGAACAGGTCGACCAGCATGTGGGACGGCGGGTTACGATCACGACCCTCCCCCCTCCGCTCGTCAGGAACGCCCATGACCGTCCCCAGCCCCGCCGAGGCCGCCGGATCCACCGAGCCGGGCGAAGCCGCCGCCCCGGCGCCCGCTCCCCGCCGCACCTTCGGCCTCGCCGCCGCCACGGCCCTCGTCATGGGCAACATCATCGGCGGCGGCATCTTCGCCCTGCCCGCCACCGTCGCCCCCTACGGCACGATCAGCCTGCTCGCCTTCCTGGTGCTCTCGGTCGGCGCGGTGCTGCTCGCGCTGCTCTTCGGCAGGCTGGCGCGGCGCAGCCCGGTCACCGGCGGGCTCTACGTCTACCCGCGGGACGCCTTCGGCGAGTTCGCCGGGTTCCTGTCGGCCTGGTCGTACTGGACGATGTGCTGGGTCAGCATCGCCGCCCTGGCCGTCGCGGTCGTCGGCTACGTCGACGTCCTGATACCCCTGCACGGCAACCACGTCCTCCAGGCAGCCGTCGCCATGGCCGCTCTCTGGCTGCCCGCCGCCGCCAACTTCGCGGGCACCCGGTGGGTCGGCACGGTGCAGGTCGTCTCCACGGTCCTGAAGTTCGTCCCGCTGCTCCTCCTCGCCACCGTCGGCCTGTTCTTCGTCGACGCGGACAACTTCGGACCGTTCAACGCCTCCGGCCAGAGCGTCTCCGGCGCGCTGGCCGCCTCCGCCGCGCTGCTGCTCTACAGCTTCCTCGGGGTCGAGTCAGCCGCTGTCAGCGCGGGCGAGGTGCGCGACCCGGAGCGCACGGTCGGCCGGGCGAGCGTCCTCGGCACCCTGGCCTCGGCCCTGGTCTACATCCTCGGCACGGTCGCCGTCTTCGGCCTCGTCCCGCACAGTGAACTCGTCGACTCCGGCGCCCCGTTCGCCGACGCCGTCAACGCGATGACCGGCGGCGGCTGGGGCGGCGTCGTCATCGCCCTGGTCGCGGTCGCCTCGATCACCGGCTGCCTCAACGGCTGGATCCTCATGGCCGCGCAGATGCCGTACGCCGCCGCCCGCGACGGTCTCTTCCCCGCGCCCTTCGCCCGGGTCGGCAAGGGCGGCGTCCCCGGCTTCGGCGTCTGGGCCTGCGCGGTCCTCGGCACGCTCCTGATCGCCCTCAACTACACGGCGGGCCCGGACACCACCTTCCGCGTCCTCGTCCTGATCACCACGTTCACCGGCTGCGTGCCGTACCTGCTGTCGGCCGCCGCCCAGCTGTACTGGCTGGCCCGCGGTACCCGCGAACGCGTCCGCCCCGCGGGCCTGGTCCGCGATCTGATCGTCGCCGCCCTCTCCTTCGGCTTCTCGTTCTGGCTGATCGCGGGCGCCGGATACGCCGCCGTCTACCAGGGGGTGCTGTTCCTGTTCGCTGGGATTCCGGTGTACGTGTGGCTGCGGGGACGCAAGGACACGGCGGAGGTGTCGGCATAGCATCGGGGGATGCCCGAGGTCGCTGTCGCACATGCCGAAGTACGTGAGGTCCTGGGAGTCCCGGCGGACCGGGCGGTGTTCGAGCCGCTCACGCACAACCCGTGGAACGGTGTCACGGCCGGGGTGTGGCGGGTCGGTGGCGGCGGCCGGTCGGCCGTCGTGAAGGTGCTGACGCGGACGAAGGAGACCAGCGTCTCGTGGGCCGCCTCCAACGACCCCCGGCACTGGAACTTCTGGCGCCGGGAGGCGTACGTCTACCAGTCGGGGCTCGCCCAGGTCTGGCAGCGGCACGGCATCCGCGCGCCCCGGCTGCTGGAGTGTGTCGAACGCCCGGACGGCGACGTGGCGTTGTGGCTGGAGGACGTGCCGGGCGAACCGGCGGCGGCCTGGCCGCTCGCCCGGCACGTCGAGCACGCGCACCGGCTCGGGGCCGCCCAGGGCGCGGTGGGCGCTGGGGAGGACCGGCCGTGGCTGTCGCAGTGCTTCCTGCGCGACTACACAGCCTGCAAGAGGACGGGCCAGGAGCTGCTCGACGACGACGAGGCCTGGCGACACCCCCTGGTCCGGGAGCACTTTCCGGCGGGCCTGCGCGAGGACATGGTCCGCCTCCACCACGACCGCGAGTGGTTCCTCACGGTCATGGAGTCCCTACCGCGGGCCTTCTGCCATCTCGACCAGTGGCCGGCCAACGTCCGCTCCGACGGCCGCGACAGCGTCCTGTTCGACTGGGCGTTCGCCGGGGACGGCGCGCTCGGCGAGGACCTCGGCAACTACCTCCCCGACTCCGTCTTCGACCTGTTCGTCCCGGCCGCCGACCTCCCCGGCCTGGCCAAGGCGGCGTACGACGCGTACGTGCAGGGCCTGCGCGAGAGCGGCTGGCGCGGCGACGAACGGCTCGTACGGCTCGGCGTGTGCGCCTCCGCCGTGAAGTACGACTGGCTCACCGCGCTGATGCTCGCCCGGGCGGACGACGAGCAGCCGGCCTACGGCGGCCACGGCGCCGTCCCCGCCGGACTCCGCTACCGCGAACGCGGCCTGACCCTCGCCCTCCTCGCCGACTGGGCGGCCGAGGCCCGGCTGCTGGCTCCCCGACTCGGTTTCCCGGAGGCGCCGAGCGGCCGCTGATCCCCCGCGTTCCTGCGCCTCACCGCCGCGCCTGGCCCGCGTGCCGGCCGCCCCGTCGCCGGCCCCGGCCGCGTCGCGTCGCCATCGGCACGGCGAGGCTGACGACGAGGGCCAGCCCGAGGGCGTACGGCCACCAGCCGAAACCGACGTCCTCCGACGCGCCGGCGCTCCGGGCTGCCACGGCGCCGGACGCGGACTCTCCGGGCGCAGTCGGGGAGGGACTCGGGGTGGTTTCCGCGGTCAGGGCGACGTCGTTCCCGTCTCCCGCCCGGTAGTCGATGCGGTAGGTGGTGTCGCCGAGCTTCAGGCGGGCGCCTTGCCGCAGCCCCTTGAACGTTCCCGAGATCCTGCCGTCGCCCCTGTGGTCGAGGACGGTGACCTCACGAGCAGACCGGCCCCGGCCTGCGAGGGCCGAGACGTCGAGGTCCCCTGCCAGCCGTACCGTTTCCGTCACCTTCAGCGGCTTGCCGCGCAGGACCAGGGTGCCCTTGGAGCTCTGCGTGTAGGCGCCGTGCACGGTGAGGCCGGTCGTCACGGCACCTTCGTTCGTCACCGCTCCCGCGACCGTGCCCTTGCCGGTGAGCGTGGTCGCGACGCGCAGGCCCGCCGTACCGGCGTCCAGCCGTGCCCCGGCCGCCGTGAGCCGTATGGCCCGGCTGTGCGTGAGCGTGGCGCCCTTTCGCAGGGCCAGGGTGCCCTGGGAGACGGTGGTCGTCCCGGTGTACGTGACGGCGGGGCCCGTCAGGGTCGTCGTGGCGGTTCCCGACTGGGTGAGCGAGCCGCTGCCGCTGATGCGGGAGAGGGTGAGAGGCCGCTTCGTGTTGCGCAGGACGAGTGAGCCGTCGTTGACGACCTTGTAGCGGGCGCCTGCCGTGTACAGCCCGCCGTCCCCGCCGCGCTTCCCGCTGCCCAGGCGCAGCACCGCCCCCTTCTCGACCGTCGTCGAGCCGTCGTAGTGCTGGACGGCCGCGAAGGTCACGTCGTTGCCGGGGGTTCCGGCGACGACGATGTCGCCGGCGCCGGGGGCCGAGAGGGTGTCGTGGAACCTGCCGCCGCCGATGGGGGCGCCGAGCGTCACCGGGCCGTCGTAGTCGAAGGTGAGGCGGGAACGGGAGCGTGCGGCCAGGAGGTTGATGTAGACCGTTTCGGCGGTGCCGGGCATGAAGATCCTGTTCGTGGTGCCGTCGCCCCACTGGACGTTCGCGCCCTTGATGTTGGTACCGCGCTTGTTGACGTTCTTGCGGGCGGGCGTCCAGTTGAGGGCCGGGTCGCTGAGCGACGGGTCGTTGTCGCCGCCCCGGTCCGACCAGCTGTACTGGCCGGTGAGCACGACCTTGCCGCCCGGCCTGGACTGGACGTTGATGTCGCTGCCGTACTCGCGCTGGTAGAAGTCCATGCCCATCGTGACCGTGCGGCCCAGCGGGGTGTCGACGGTCCAGGTGCCCTGGTTGAGGACCTTGCGGACGTCCGGCAGCGACGTCGCGTACTCCGGGCGGCCCGCGTTCAGCTGGGTGCCGTTGTCGATCACCCCCGAGAAGGGGTGCGTGCCCGACAGGTCCCAGGTGCCCCACAGGAACCTCGGCTGGGTGATCAGCCCGGAGCCGCTGATGGTGCCCAGGTTGTACGCGCTCCTCAGCGACAGCCGCAGGGTGCCGTCGACCCGGATGTTGTCCTGGTTGAGGCGGAACGCCGGGGTGTTGTACGGGAAGTGGCCGATCAGGCCCGTCGTCCCGCCGTCGCCGTACTGGAGCGTCGCCCCGCGCTCGACCGTGACCGCGGGAGGGTCGGGCCGGGTGACGGTGACGTATGGATGGTTGCCGCCCGCCGTCCGCACGCGCTGGCGTTGCCGGGCCCGGGGGAGCGTGAAGTCGCTGTCCCTGGTGAGGACCAGCGTCCCGCGGCCGCGCACCGTGAGCGTGCCCTCGCCGCGGAACACGCCGTCGTACGTCGTCGTCCCCGGCGGCACGGTGACGGCCGTGTCGCCGGTGAGCGTCACGTCCCGGCCGGCCAGCACGTCGGCGGTGACGTCCCGGGGGCCGGCGGCCGCCGCCGGGGGAGCGGCGAGGAGGGAGGCGACCGCCGCGAGGACACCGGCGGCCGCTGCTGTGGTGTGGGTGAGACTGCGCACGGGAGGGGAGACGCGGGCGGCGGGCGGCCGATAACAGAAAATCGGCGATTGCCGGTCCGGTGCCGATGCCACGGCGGGCGGGAAGCGGTGACGATGAATCGACCCCGTAGTGCTGCGCGGCCCGCACGCAGCGCCTGGTGCCGTGACCTCGAGCGTCCATCGGGCTGGTCGCGAGGTCCTCGCTCGCTGGACGGTGGATACCCCGGCTGGTGCGGCGAGTGAGCCCTCCTCAGGTCCTCCCTCAGCGGGTGCGCTCTCATTCGCAGGGCGGATACGGTCCGCCGTAGCGGACGAAGCGTGGCCGCCATGTCCCGGGCCAGCATGTACGTCATGACGACAGCGACCGCCCCTCTCCCCGCCTCCGCACCTGCGCCCGTCTGGGCTCGCCGCGCCGCCCACGCCATCGCTCTGTGCGCCGTCCCGTCCGGCCTGTGGCGCATCGCCATGGCATCCGGTGTCTATGTGGGATACAGCAACCAAGTGCTGCGCGATGTCTTCGACATCCCGGGCTGGGGCATCGCATACGTCGTCGGCCTCTCCGTCCTCACCGAGCTGGCCGCTCTGTTTCCGCTGCTGCTCGTCAGCGACCGGTGGAGGCCGCTGCACCCCAGGGTCCTCACCCCGCTGGCCTGGACCGCCTCGGGCGTCCTGGTCCTGGTGGCACTGTGGCAACTCGTGGTCGCTTTCACCGTCGAGAGCCAGACGTACATGTCGAGCGGTACGGCACAGACGGTCTGGGGATTCGCTTTCGCCCCGCTGTTCGCCATCCCGGCCCTGATGACCGCGGTGACCTGGTCGTACGCGAAGCGGCACCGGGCACGGGGACAGGCATGACCCCTATGGTTGCGACGGTTTCCCGGACCGGGCCGTCTTCGTCCCGTCAGACCCGTTGACCTCCCCGTGACACACCCTTACCTTTTCGGCGTTCGTAATGACAGATGGTGTTCGAGATCTCAGACGACACGTCAGACAACGCCGTGTGTCCCCCAGTGAGAGGCAGGCCCCACCGCATGAGCCGCGACCGCGACCACGCTCTGCCCGACCCCCCCAGCCGCAGGCTGCTGCTGAAGGGCGCCGCAGCCGCCGGTGCCCTGGCCGCCGTCCCCGCCTTCCCCGGCGTCGCCGAGGCAGCGCCCCAGGGAGAATCCGCTGCCGGAACACCCGCCAGGCACCCGAGGCCGGCCCCCCTCGTGAACCCGCTCGTCCGCAACCGCGCCGACCCGCACATCAACCGGCACAAGGACGGCTTCTACTACTTCACCGCCACCGCCCCCGAGTACGACCGCATCATCCTGCGCCGCTCCCGCACCCTGAACGGCCTGGGCACGGCGGACGAGTCCGTGATCTGGCGCGCCCACGCCACCGGCCCCATGGGCGCGCACATCTGGGCGCCCGAACTGCACCGCATCGGCGGCAAGTGGTACATCTACTTCGCCTCCGCGCCCGCCGAGGACGTCTGGGCGATTCGCATCTGGGTGCTGGAGAACTGCCACCCCAACCCCTTCAAGGGCACCTGGGTGGAGAAGGGCCAGGTGAAGACGGCCTGGGAGACCTTCTCCCTGGACGCCACCACCTTCACCCACCGGGGCAAGCGCTACCTCGCCTGGGCGCAGCACGAGCCCGGCATGGACAACAACACCGGCATCTTCCTGTCCGAGATGGCGAACCCTTGGACCCTGAAGGGCCCGCAGGTCCGGCTCTCCACCCCCGAGTACGACTGGGAGCGCATCGGCTTCAAGGTCAACGAGGGCCCGTACGTCATCACGCGCAACGGCCGCCTGTTCATGACGTACTCGGCCAGCGCCACCGACTCCAACTACTGCATGGGCCTGCTGACCGCCGACGCCGACAGCCACCTCCTGGACCCCGTGAGCTGGTCCAAGTCGCCGACGCCGGTCTTCACCAGCAACGACACCACCAAGCAGTACGGCCCCGGCCACAGCTGCTTCACCGTCGCCGAGGACGGCCGCACCGACGTCCTCGTCTACCACGCCCGCCAGTACAAGGAGATCAACGGCGACCCGCTGAACGACCCCAACCGGCACACCCGTATCCAGAAGCTCGGCTGGAAGCCGGACGGCACCCCGGACTTCGGCATACCGGTCGCCGACACAGCCACGGCGGGTGAATGACATGAGACGTGCGTACGCCGCCCTCCTCGCCCTGTGCCTCGGGTTGTTCGGCGCCCTCGCCACCGCCGGCCCCGCCCAGGCCGCACCCCAGAGCGTCACCAACGGCACCCAGTTCAAGGACACCTCGGGCAACCCCGTGCACGCGCACGGCGGCGGGGTCCTCAAGGTCGGCTCCTACTACTACTGGTTCGGCGAGCACCGCAACGCCGACAACACCTTCCGGTACGTCGACGCCTACCGCTCGACCGACCTGAAGAACTGGGAGTTCCGCAACCACGTCCTGACCGAGGCCACCGACCCGGAGCTGGCGACCGCCAAGATCGAGCGGCCGAAGGTCATGTACAACGCGGCCACCGGCACGTTCGTGATGTGGATGCACAAGGAGAACGGCACCGACTACAGCGAGGCCCGCGCCGCCGTCGCCGTCTCCGACACCGTCGACGGCGACTACACCTGGAAGGGCAGCTTCCGTCCGCTCGGCCGGCACATGTCGCGTGACATCACGGTCTTCGTCGACACCGACGGCGCCGGCTACATGATCTCCGCCGCCCGCGAGAACTACGACCTGCAGATCTACCGCCTCACCGCCGACTACACCGGCATCGCGAGCCTGGTCGCCAACCCCTGGCCCGGCGGCCACCGCGAGGCGCCCGCGTTGTTCAAGCGGAACGGCGTGTACTTCATGCTGACCTCGGGCGCCACCGGCTGGAACCCCAACCAGCAGCAGTACGCCACGGCCACCAGCATCGGCGGCCCCTGGTCGGCCATGAAGAACATCGGCGACTCGACGACGTACGGTTCGCAGACCGCGTTCGTCCTGCCGGTGCAGGGCACCTCGGGCACCTCGTACCTCTACCTGGGCGACCGCTGGGGCAACTCCTTCGGCGGCACCGTCAACGACTCGCGGTACGTGTGGCTGCCGCTGGCCTTCTCCAACCCGACCACCATGTCCATGTCCTGGTCGCCCGAGGTCACGATCGACACGGCGGCCGGGACCGTCACCGGCACCAGCGCCACGTACCACACGCTGATCGCCCGCCACTCCTCCAAGTGCGTGGACGTGACGAGCCAGTCGCTCCGGGCGGGCGCCCAGCTCAAGCAGTACGACTGCAACGGCGGCACCAACCAGAAGTACTGGTTCAAGTCCGCCGGAGGCGGCTACTACCAGCTGATGGTCCGGAACAGCAGCCTCTGCGTGCAGGAGAACGCGACCACGGTCACGCAGGAGAACTGCTCCTCCTCCGCGGCGAGCCAGCAGTGGTCGCTGACCACCACCGGCTCGTACGTGAACGTCAAGTCCCGCGCGAGCGGCGAGTGCCTCGACGTGAACGGCGCGTCCACCGCCAACGGCGCCGCTCTCATCACGTACACGTGCAACGGAGGCACCAACCAGCAGTGGACGCGCGGGACCTGACCCGGCTCAGGCCAGCAGGTCGATCGCGTCGACCGCCGTCCCCGCGCTGAGGAACCCGCTCGCCCCCGACCCGCTCACCACGTCGATCCTGAGCACGTTGTACTGACTCGTGTCCGTCTTCCAGGCGGACGCCGGGACGCTGTACGTGAACGTGTGGTTGTTGCCGCGGTACGAACCGTTGGTCAGCGACCGGGTGTTCGGCTGGGTGGGCGGGGAGGGGACGGCGGACGTCCAGGCGTCGTTGACCGTCACCCGCGGACGGCCGTTGGCGTACGCCGTCGTCACCCCGATCCGCAGGGTGTGCGCGGCGGCGGCCTGGGCTGCGGTCAGCCGGAAGTACACCAGGATGCCGCTGTTGACGTCCTTCCAGAGGTAGCAGGGGAAGGCCGCCGTCTCGCCGTCGCCGATGACGACGTTCCCCGTCCAGGACGCGGCCCGGACGTCGGAGGGGTGCGCGTACGTCATCAGGTCCGCGTTCTTGAACCCGCCCGGCGTGCCGTTCCAGTCGCCGATCCGCCAGATCGCGCTCGCGTTCGACGGGTCGTTGGAGGACGGGATCGCGATCGTGTTCAGGGTGGTCGTGCTGCCCGCCGACACGTTCACCGACGTCGTGTACACCGCCAGTTCGCCCTTGAAGACGGTCAGCGTGTACGTGCCCGGCAGCACACCCGGGACGGAGAAGAAGCCGTCCGAGGAGCGCGCCGGACCCCAGTACTGCGCGGCCGCGTTGGCCAGGCCCACCGTGTACGGGTACGCCGTGTCCCGCCCGGAGATCCCGACCCCCGCCACCCTGCCCCGGGCGCTCGCCGGGACGTACCCCGGGATGCCGAGCGAGTCGGCCCACGGCGTGGTCAGTGTGCCCGGGAACAGCGCCGGGGAGGGGGCCCCGCCGTCCGTGAAGGCGATGACGTACGGGCCCTGGAGGCCAAAGCGCTGCGCCTCGGTCTGATTCTGCCCGTAGTAGAGGATCTCGTACAGGCCGCCGCCGTCCGCGCTCTGGTGGCGGAGCAGGGAGCGGTAGAAGGGCCCGCCGGAGGCCTTCTCGTGGTTGCTGCGGACCATCCACAGGCCGACGCCGCCGGCGGACCAGCCGATGTGGTCGTAGTCCATGACGCGCCGCCTGGAGTAGTGCTTGGAGCGGGTCTGGCCGTCGGGCTTCCGGAAGACGTCCGAGGCCTCGATGGCGGTGGGCGCGTAGGTGTAGGAGTCGGGTTCGTCGTTGAGGAACGCGCCCTTCTTCACGCGCACGATGTAGCGGGTGGCCGAGACGGAGGTGTCGGCCTTGTCGGTCCACAGGTAGATGTTGTTCTCGCCGCTGCGGGCCGCGTAGTAGTGCTTCAGCGTGCCGTGGGTGACGGAGATCAGGATCGTGGGACCGGACTGCTTGATGCTCACGGCGGAGGCGCCGAGGCCGGACTCGATGTGCGAGTTCATGCCGCCGTAGCCCTGGTACTCCGTGCCCCGGTAGACCAGGGAGGTGAGGTCGCCGGTGGACTTGCTGACCTTGAAGACCAACTGGGCGCCGGTGTCGACGACGTAGTGGGAGCCGTCGTCGGTGTGGCCGAAACCGGCGGCGTGTCCCGTCCCGGTGAGGGCGGCGCCGACGACGGCGGTGGCGCCGAGCACGACGGCGCGGCGGCCGACCGGTCTGTTCGTGGGTCCGGGCATGGGGGTGCCTCCTGCGGAAGGTGGGGGGGAGGGGAGTGTGGTGGGAGCGAGGGTGACAGTTGAATCGATTTCGCGAAAGGGCTTTCGCTCAAGTGGGATCGAAGATCAGGTGAATGCTGTTCGAGGTCTAGAAAGCGCTTGTCCGGACGGGTACGGTCCCCCTCCAGGTCTTGTCGTCCGCTGGGAGGAGCCCGGAGTGAGACGTTTCAGCATCGCCGTCGTGGCGGCGGTGACCCTGGGTGCCGCGTTGTCGTCCGCACCCGCCCAGGCCGGCGAAGGGGGCGGAAGGCCGGGCCTCGCCCACTGCACCGCCGGCACCTGCCACTTCGACGTCCCGCCGGGCACGTACGACGTCCGCGTCACGCTCGGCGGGGAGGCCGCGTCCAGCACGAGCATCAGCGGCGAGACCCGCCGCGCCCTCCTTCCCGAGACGGCCGCCCCGGCCGGCGAACGTGTCACCCGCAGCTTCACCGTGAACGTCCGCACCCCCGAGGGCGAGCCCACCGGACCCGAGGGAACCCCCGGCCTCGACCTGCGGATCGGCGGTACCGCCCCCGCCCTGGCCGGCATCAAGGTCACACCCGCCCGGCACGCGCGCCAGATCTTCCTGGTCGGCGACTCCACGGTCTGCGACCAGCCCGGCGACCCCTACTCCGGCTGGGGCCAGCAGCTTCCCCAGTTCCTCCGCAAGGGCGTGTCCGTGGCCAACTACGCCGATTCCGGGGAGAGTACGGTCTCGTATCTGGGGAACCCGCAACTGTGGGCCACCGTACGGCCCCTGATCCGCCCCGGCGATCTGGTTCTCGTCCAGCTCGCGCACAACGACAAGACCACGGACGAGGCCACCTACCGGGCCAACCTGGAGACCCTGGTCGCGGGCGTCCGGGAGCGGGGCGGACGGCCGGTCCTTGTCACCCCCATCGTGCGGCGCTGGTTCAACCCCGACGGCACGCTGAACAACGGAACCGCGCTCCTGGTCAACGGCCTCGGTGTCGACCACCCGGCCGTCATCCGCTCGGTCGCCGCGGCGCGGGACGTCCCGCTGATCGACCTCACGGCGAAGACCAAGGCGCTGGTGGAGTCCCTCGGCGTGGAAGGCTCCAAGGCGCTGTACCTCTACAACGAGGCGCGTGACAACACGCACACCTCCGTGCGCGGTGCGACGGCCTACGCGGGCCTCGTCCGCGACGAACTCGTCACCCGGCATCTGGTGCCGAAGGGCACGGTGCGGGTGGGATGAACCCCTGGGGCGCCCCGACCGGAACCGGGGCGCTCCAGGCCCGATCCGTTCCGAGTCCGATCCGTTCCGACCGGCCCGAGCACGAAAGACATCCGATGCAGCTGCCTCCCGCCGACCGCACGACGTCCCCGATCACCGGCTACACCCGCGCCCACTGGGAGGCGGCGGCCGACTCCCTGCTCACCGCCGTCGAGCCGTACGCGAGCGAGGACCGCGCGCTCTACCACCTGCCCGGCGACCGGGCCGGCTGGTCGGGCCGCCTCTCCGACGGCCTGGAGGGCTACGCCCGCACCCTGCTGCTCGCCGCCTTCCGCCGCGACGAGAAGGCCCTGGAGCGCTACGCGACCGGCCTCGCCGCCGGCGTCTCGGGTGTCTGGCCCCGAATCGAGGACCGCAGCCAGCCCCTCGTGGAGGCGGCGTCCATCGCCCTGGCCCTCCGCCTCACGCGGGACCTGCTCTGGGACCGACTGGACGAGGGCGTACGCCAGCGGACGGCCGCCTGGCTGGCCGGCGCCCTCACCTCTGAGCCCTGGCCCTGCAACTGGGAGCTGTTCCCGGTCACCGTGGGCGGCTTCCTCGCCGAGATCGGCCACGAGCCGGCCGCCTCCCGCGCGGCCATCGACCGCGGCCTGGAGCGCATCGAGCAGTGGTACGTCGGCGACGGCTGGTACACCGACGGCGACGGCCGCAAGTACGACTACTACAACGGCTGGGCGATGCACCTCTACCCGGTGCTGCACGCCTGGCTGGAGCAGGACGAGCGGCTGCTGGCGCTGTACGGCGACCGCCTCTCCCGGCACCTCCGCGACTACGCCCGCCTGTTCGGCGGCGACGGCGCCCCCATGCACCAGGGCCGTTCCCTGACGTACCGCTTCGCCACGACGGCCCCGCTGTGGCTGGGCGCGCTGACCGGCCGTACGCCCCTGCCCCCCGGCGAGACCCGGCGGCTGGCCTCGGGGGCGCTGAAGTACTTCCTCGACCGGGGCGCGGTGGACGACCGGGGCCTGCTCTCCCTCGGCTGGCACGGCCCCGACGAGTCCGTCCTGCAGGGCTACTCCGGCCCGGCCTCCCCCTACTGGGCGAGCAAAGGCTTCCTCGGCCTGCTCCTCCCGCCGGACCACGAGGTCTGGACGGCACCGGAGCACCCCGGTCCCTCCGAACGCGCGGACGCCGTCACCCCCGTCGGACCGCCCAACTGGCTGCTCCAGTCCACCCGTTCCGACGGCGTCGTCCGCCTCCACAACCACGGCAGCGAGGACGTCCGCTACGACCCGTACTACACGCGGCTGGCGTATTCGACCGTGACGGCCCCCGCCAAGTCGTACGACAACAGTGTGGTCGTCGCCGGCGACCCGAGCCGGACCGGCATCGAACCGCTCGGCGTGGGCGAGGGCTGGGTGGCGTCCCGGCACACGACGGGCGGGGGAGCGCGGGTGACGAGCGTGGTGCTGGCGCGTGGGGCGGCGGAGGTGCGTGCGCATCTGGTGACGGGCGCGGAGCCGGGGACGGCGGTCCGCGTGACCGGCTGGTCCGCACCGGACGGTGTCCGGGCGGAACTGCTGCCCGCCGTCGGCCTCGGCGACGACCTCACCGGCGTCACCACCGGGGACACCACCCTGTTCGTCGCCCTGGCCCGGCTCACCGCCGAGGCGGATCCCGTTCCGCTGGCGGAAACGGTCGCCGTAACCGCCTCCGGTGAGGGGGAGCTGACGGTCCGCTGGAGCACGGGGGCCGAGGTGCGGGTCCGGCTGGACGGCTCCGGCGTGCACGTCGAATGAGACGTGCTGCCTCACCCGTGTCCGACGTACTTCGGCCGCCCCGGCCCTCGCGTCGGGGCGGGCCCGTTCAGCCGTCGGGTGTCCGCTTCTCGCCGGGCCAGTTCAGCAGCACTGCGTGCAGGGCGTCGATCGCCCTGTCCCAGGAGGCCTGCACGTCACGGGGCGCGCCGAAGGAACCGGTGGACTCCAGGGCGCAGTAGCCGTGGAACGTGCTGCGCAGCAGGCGCACGGCATCGGTGAGGTCGGGTTCCTCCAAGCCGTAGGCGCGGAGCATGCCATAGGTGACGTCGGCGGTGCGACGCATCGCGGGGGAGCCGGTGACGAGCTCCGGGTCGATGCGGATCTGCGTCGCCGCGTACCGGCCGGGGTGCTCCAGGGCATAGGCGCGGTAGGCGGCGGCGAAGGCGGCGAGCGTGTCCCTGCCGGCCTCCCGCCCCTCGACCGCCGCCGCGATCCGGTCGATCATCTCGCCCCCGGCGAGGAGGGCCATACGGGCCCGCAGGTCCTTCAGACTCCGGACGTGGGTGTACAGACTGGCGTCCTTCACCCCGAAGCGGCGGGCCAGGGCGGAGAGGGTGACACCCTCGGCCCCGACCTCGTCGGCGAGCTCGACCGCGGCCGCGACGAGGCGCTCGGGGGTGAGACCGGCTCTGGGCATGGGGACTCGGGGCTGCCTCTCGAAGGGGGCCGTGTCGTCGGTGAGGCCCCACAGGAGCCGGGAGCGATCGTAGCCGCCCGGGTGGGGCTCGAGGGCGTTCGTACGCCACGGCCACGGCCTTCGTTCACGGACCACCTGCTTCAGGACGGGCGGTCTCCTCAGCGGACCGGCGCGTACACCACCCCCAGCTTGTCGACTTCGTCGCCCGCGCGGCCGGTGAAGCCCACGATCTGCCAGCCGGACGGGGCCGTGAAGGTCTTCGCGTCGGACGTGGCCGTGCCGGCGGACAGGGTGCGGTTCCTGTCCGTCGTGAAGGACGCCGAGAAGACCCGGGTACGGCCGTCCTTCTGGCCCTGCGTCAGCTTCACCGAGGTCAGGTGCTCGCCGGCGGCCAGCGTCAGTGAGGTCGCCGTGCCGCCCGTGCCGCCGTGGGTCAGGGCCGTACCGCCGTCGTGGGTCAACGAGACCGCGTCCAGACGGGCGCCGCCGCGCAGGGTGAGGGTGCGGGGCGCGGGGGTCGCCGGCAGGTCGTCCGCGTCGTTGAAGGCCGTGCCGTGCGGGCCGCCGAAGAAGTCGCTCGCCCGCAGCGAGGAGTTGAGCGTGTAGGAGAACCCGACCGTGTGCGGGAAGTGGTCGGAAAGGTGCTTGCCGTCGGAGCGGAGGAAGGCCGCCCAGTCGTTGTGGTAGCGGGTCGCGTCGAGGCCGACGAGTTCGCCGCCCCGGTAGAGGACCTTGTCCACCACCTCGCAGTCGTCCGTCGGCGCCGCCTTGTCACAGACCAGCGCGTCGCTGCCCGGGGCCGGGGGCGTGCCGCCCTTCACCAGCTCGACCCACGCGTCGGTCAGCCCGTTCTGCGACAGCAGGGTGCGGATGTTGTCGCCGGTGCGGGTGTACCGCGTGTTGGTGTCGCCCATGACGATCACCGCGTTGCCGGAGGAGTTCGCCCGGATGAAGTCGGAGAGCTGCTCGATGTTGGCCCGGCGGGCCGCCAGCGCATCATCGGTCGCGTCGGCGTTGGTGTGCACGTTGTACAGGTCGACGAACGTACCCTCGGCCAGCCTCACCCGCGCGAGTGAAAACCCCTTAGGCGTCAGGCAGTTGGTGCCGGTGCAGTCGTTCCACCTCACCCGCTGGAAGTCCTCGAAGGAGTGGTCCGAGAGGGTGTTGAGGCCGTCGCCGAAGACCGCGCCGCCGCTGGTCGCCGTGCGGTACGGGTGCTTGTCGTTGGCGTACAGCGAGGCGTGGTAGTTGAAGTCCTCCTGCACGTTCACGATGTCGTAGGGCCCGAGCCGCTGCCCGATCAGCGGGGTGTTGGTCTCGGGGTCGCTGTCGCCGAGGCCGAGGGGGAGGCCCGCGATGTTGTACGTCAGGACGTCGAAGGAGCCGGAGTCCGCGGCGGTGGCGGTCGGCGCGCCCGTGGTGGTGAGGCCGGTCACCGCCAGCACGGCGGCGGTGAGGGCACCGGTCAGTCGTCTCATGGGGGTCCTGTCTCAGGTCGGGGGAGCCCAGCAGGGAAAGAGAGGTGAGCAGTGCTCAGGTTCGAGGGCAACGCCGTGGGGCGCAAGGGGATTCGGGGAAACAGTGGGGAACGAGTGCGTCACCGGTGGCGCAGGAGCTCCAGGTCCGTGCCCCAGGCGTCGAGGACCTCGTCGTGACCGGCCCGGCGTGACGCTTCCTCGATACCGGCGAAGAGCGCGCGCTGGGTGGGCGGGTCGCCGTCGGCCAGGATGCGCCGCAGGACGGGTAGGAGCCCGGACGCCTCCCACCGGGGGTCGCCCAGCGGCCGCCGCTCCAGCTCCCACCGCAGGTACTTGTTGTCGGGCCGGACACGGCGGTGCAGGGCGAAGAGCACCTCCAGGGCGCACGGGACGGACTCGGCGGCGTCCAGGTGGCCCAGGTCGGGCCGGTCGTCGCGGTAGCTCTTCAGGGAGCGGTAGGTCTGGTTGACGTAGGCGTCGAGCCAGCCGTCGACCGCGGTCCGGACCTCGTCGGCGCCGAGCGTCCGCTTCTCGTCGAGGATCCGGGCGATCGTCCCGTCCAGCCGGTCGAGCAGCACCTCGGCGTGGACGTAGGAGGACCGCGCGAAGCTGTCGGGCCGGCATCCCCCGGGTGCGGAACTCCGCGAGGGTGACGACCACGAGGTCGAGGTGGGCCGAGCGGAAGCGGTCCAGTTCGGCCAGGGCCGGGACGGTCTCGTCGAGGACGACGACGTGCAGGTCGTAGTCGGAGCGGTGGGTCGGCCTGCCGTCGTGGACCCTCGAGCCGCTGAGGACCAGGCCGACGACGCCGGGGTCGGCGGTCGCCTGTGAGGTGAAGGCCCTCAGCGTCTGCTCGGGCGTACGGCCGGGGACGACCCGGGGGGTCCTGTTGTCGCGCACCATGGTGATCTCTCCACGCGGAAACGTCCGCGGCGCGCACGCGGCGGCCGCGGATGCGGATCGGTTCGCGTCTGCGGCGCCGGGAGCGCCGCCGGGGAATCACCGCGTCGAAGGTGATGTCGGTGACGGCGTGCTTGGCCACCCGCTCCGGATTGACCATGATCTGACGGCGCCCAGGAATCCGGGGCGGCGGACGGTGGTGTGGAAGGTGCGGGACAGTCCGCGGACCTCGATGGCGACACTCAACTGACCCACCGGCTTCCTCGTGGGGGGAGACAGTTGCGGCCGGCCGGCTTCGAGGGCCGACCGGCCGCGGATGACATCCCGACCCTGTCGGAATGTCGATCAATCGGTCAATCGATTGATCGAGGTCCTACCTGGTGATCGAGAACACGAACGCGAACTCCGCCGGTTCCGCCTTCAGGAAGTACCGCGGCAGCGGGCCCGGGCCGCACGACTGCGAGCCGATGCCGTGCTGCCCGTGGTCGAGGTTGACCCACACCGTGTCGCCCGGCGTGAGGTCCGTGCGGTGCCGCGCCGCGTCCAGCTGCTCGGTGGTCCAGCGCCGCGCGGTGAACCAGAACTCCGGGTCGCCCTCGATTCGCAGACCGCCGAGCTCCACCCAGCGGACGTCGGCACGGGCGCCGTTCTCCTGCGGCCGGACGTACGGCGTCTGGAGCCGGTCCACCGTCGACTGCCAGCGGCCCACCATGGACGCCGCCCGGGTGTCCGGGTACGCCTCGCCGGGACCGCCGCCGAACCACTCCACGGCGTCGGCCTCCGACAGCCCGAAACGGACGCCGAGCCGGGGCAGCGGCACCGTCCAGTCGCCTTCCGGCGTCACGGACACGGCCAGCCGCAGCCGCTCGCCGTCGGACGTCCAGCGGTACACCGTGTCCAGGCCGACCTCGCGGGCGGCGGGCGCGACCCGGGTGCGGACCGTCAGCGCGTCGTCGCCGGCCTCGACCGAGACCAGGCGGTGCCGCATGCGGTGCAGGCCGAGCCTGCGCCACAGCATCCCGTGGCGGGTGTCGGTCTGCCACTCGGCGCCGTCGTCGTTGTCGGTCGGCGCCCGCCACACGTCCAGCCGCGGCGCCGCGCCGACCTCCACCCCGCCGATCGACCGCAGCGCACCGGTGCGGGTGTCGAACGCGGCCGGGCCGAGGGTGAACCGGTCACCGTCGCGCACGGGCCGGTCGGTCGCGGGGAAGGACGGCAGCGGCCGTGCCCCCGCGGCGAACTGCCCCCAGGCCACGACATGGCCCTTCGGGGCCCACAGCGTGTCGTCCGCGAGCAGCGCCCGTACGGTCCACTGGCGTTCGCCGCCCCGGCCGTCCATGGGCGGCTCCGGCAGCTTCACCTCGCCGCTCTCGCCCGGCGCCAGCGCCGGCACCGGCAGCGAACCCGACTCGACCGTCTCGCCGTCCACCTGGCACGACCACTCGAAGGCCAGCGCGGACAGGTCGGCGAAGTCCTGCTTGTTGGTGACCCGCACGATGCCGTTCGCGCCGTCGCCCTCGATGTGGACCGGCTCGATCACCTTCTTGTACTCCACGAGCCCCGGCGACGGCGTCCGGTCCGGGAAGACCAGACCGTCGCACACGAAGTTGCCGTCGTGCAGCTCCTCGCCGAAGTCACCGCCGTAGGCGTAGCCCAGCTCGGCGTGCTTGACGCCGTGGTCGATCCACTCCCAGATGAACCCGCCCTGGAGCCGCTCGTACTTCTCGAACAGCTCCTGGTAGTCGGCGAGCCCGCCTGGGCCGTTGCCCATGGCGTGCCCGTACTCGCATTGGATGAACGGCAGTTCGCGGCGCTTGTGGGTGCCGCCGTCGAGCCCCTGCCCGATCTTGTCGACCTCGTCGTGGAAGGCGTACATCCGCGAGTACACGTCCGTGTCGCGGCAGTTCCAGTCGCCCTCGTAGTGCACCAGCCGCTCGGGGTCGCGGCCGTGGACCCACTCGGCCATGGCGGTGAGCCCCCGCCCGGTGCCGGCCTCGTTGCCCAGCGACCAGAACACCACCGACGGGTGGTTCTTGTCCCGCTCGACCATGCGCGCGGCGCGGTCCAGCAGCGCGGGGGTCCATCGGTCGTCGTCGACCGGGTTGTCCCGCCAGTCCTGCTCGACGAAGCCGTGGGTCTCCAGGTCGCACTCGTCGATGACCCACAGGCCGTACTCGTCGCACAGGTCGAGGAAGGCCGGGTGCGGCGGGTAGTGCGAGGTGCGCACGGCGTTGAGGTTGTGCCGCTTCATCAGCAGTACGTCCTCGCGCATGGTCTCCAGGTCGAGCGCGCGGCCCTGCTCGGGGTGCCACTCGTGCCGGTTGACGCCCCTGAAGAGGACGGCCCTGCCGTTGACCTTGACCAGCCCGTCCTCGAGGGCGACCGTACGGAAACCGATCCGCAGCGGCACCCGCTCCCCGCCCGTGGCCAGCACCCCGTCGTAGAGCTTCGGCGTCTCGGCGGTCCAGGGCTCGACGGCCACCGCCACCGGCGAGCCGGTGGCGACATCGATGCCCAGGGCCGGCACGGTCACCCGCCCGTCGACGTCGGAGTCGACGCGCAGGGTGCCCTCGCCGGTGGTGTGGTCGTACGAGGCGTGCACGAAGAAGTCGCCCACGCTGTCCGCCGGGCGGTGCAGCAGGGTGACGTCACGGAAGATGCCCGGCAGCCACCACTGGTCCTGGTCCTCCAGGTACGACCCCGCCGACCACTGGTGCACGCGCACGGCGAGCACGTTGCCGCCCGGCTTCAGCAGCTCACCGACCGCGAACTCGTGCGGCAGCCGGGAGCCCTTGAACTCGCCGAGCTCCGTGCCGTTCAGCCAGACGCGGGCGCAGGACTCGACGCCGTCGAAGCGCAGCACCGCCCCGCCGTCCGACGGCCAGTCGGACGGCAGGTCGAAGACCCGCAGATGGTCACCGGTGGGGTTCTCCGTCGGGACGTGCGGCGGGTCCACCGGGAAGGGGTAGAGGTGGTTGGTGTAGATCGGGGAACCGAACGCCCCGTCACCCTGGAGGACCCAGTGCCCCGGGACCGTGACCTCGGCCCAGTCCCCGGCCTCGTAGCCCGCCTCGGCGAACGAGTCGTCCTCGGCGCCGGCGGTGGCCGACAGCCGGAAACGCCAGCTGCCGTTCAGCGACAGGGACCGCGCGTCGGAGGACGCGTACCAGGCGCGGGGCGGCAGGGCCCCGCTGCCCGGGGAGACGTCCTCGACGTAGTCGACGGAGGTGGTGCGGAAAGACATCGGACTCCTAGCTAGCCCTTGATGCCGGTCTGGGCGATCCCCTGCACCAGCCAGCGCTGGAGGAAGAGGAAGACGAACACCAGGGGCAGGATGGAAAAGGCGGTGGCCATGAAGACCAGATGGAAGACGACGGTCTGGTTGGTCATGTAGTTGGAGAGCGCGACCTGGACGGTCCACGATCCCGGATCCTGGCCGATGACCAGCGGCCACAGGAAGGAGTTCCAGCCGTTGATGAAGGTGATGGTCGCCATCGCCGCGAAGAAGTTCAGCGAGTTGGGTACCACGATGCGCCAGTACGCACCCCAGTAGCCCAGTCCGTCCACGCGCGCCGCCTCCTCCAGCTCCTTGGGGAACCCCAGGAAGTACTGCCGGAACAGGAAGCACGTGAATCCACTGAACAGGCCCGGGATGATGAGGCCCCGGTACGTGTCCACCCAGCCGAGCGACGACACCAGCACGAAGCTCGGGACGAAGGTGACCGCAGTCGGGACCATCAGGGTGCCCAGTACGGCGTAGAAGACCTTGTTGGCGTGCTTGTACGGGATGCGGGCCAGGCCGTAGCCCGCGAGGGAGCACACCAGCAGGACACCGACGGTGTGCAGGGTGGCCACGATCGCCGAGTTCCACAGGGACTGGCCGAAGGGCACCGTCTCGTCGGTGAACAGTTCGCTGACGTTGCCCCACTGGAGGTCTGTGGGGAAGAACTTCCAGTTCTCTCCGGTGATCTCGGCGTCGGTGGAGAGGGCGTTGCGGATGATCAGGTAGAACGGGATCAGGAAGAGGAAGCCGGCGATCCCGGTGGCTATGTAGAGGCCGGTGGAGCTCATCACGCCGCCACCGCGCTTGTCGCGGCGGGGCTTGCCTGCCGACGGCGCGGACTTCCGCACCTCGGGCATCGTGGTGGTCACTTGGATTCCTCCCCCCTTCCGAAGCCCATGATCTTGCCCTGGAACAGGGTCACGGCACAGATCAGCACGGTCAGGATGACCGCACCTGCGCTGCCGGAACCGTAGTCCTGGCTCTCGCCCAGGGCCTTGTAGTACAGCTCGACGAGGGGCGGACGGCCCCAGGTGGTCTTCGACAGCAGGTTGTAGAACTCGTCGAAGGCCTGGTACGCGGCGATGAGCAACAACAGGATCACCGCGGTGGACGTGGCGCGCAGTTGGGGCAGCGTGATGTACCGGAAGGTCTGCCACCCCGGCTTGGCGCCGTCGATGGCGGCGGCCTCGTACAGCTCGTCCGGGATGTTCTGCAGCGCCGCGATGAAGAGGATCATGAAGAAGCCGGACTGGAGCCACAGCCGCGCGGTGACGATGACCAACCAGTACCAGGGCGGATTGGGGTCGGACAGCCAAGCGATGTTCTCGATCCCGAACCAGCTCAGCACCGTGTTCATCAGGCCGAAACGGACCCCGCTGAAGATGGACATCTTCCAGATCAGCGAGGCGGCCACGTAACTGCACGCGGTCGGCAGGAAGAAGACCGACCGGAAGAACGCCCGCATGAAGCGCAGCCGGTTCACCAGCAGGGCCAGGCTCAGCGAGAGCGCCCAGGTGGTGGGCACGATGAACGCGGCGAAGACGGTGAAGGTGACAAGCGAGCCGACGAAGTCGTCGTTCGTCAGCATGTACACGTAGTTGTCGAAGCCGACGAACTTGTCGGGCGTGACGGTGAAGCGGGCTTCGAAGAAGCTGAGCCAGAGGCTCCACAGGATCGGCGCGTAGACGAAGATCGCCAGGCCGATGAGGAACGGCCCGGTGAAGAGCCAGAAGTTGAAGGTGGGGCTGCCCCGCAGACCCCGCCGCGGCTTGGCCGGTGAGGCCTTCGCCGCGGCGGGGCGCGCGAGGTCGCGCGTCTTGGTCGTCGACATGTCGAGGTCCGTCCCGCGGTCTATCCGAACAGCTTCTTGAGCTCGCGGTTGACGGCCGCGTCGCACTTGTCGAGGGCGGCCTCCGGGTCCATGTTCTTGCGGACGCAGTTGGCGAAGACGTCCTCGAAGGCGGTGCGCATGGCCTGGGTCCAGCCGATGTTGTCGAAGTGCCCGAACTCGTTGAAGAGCCGGACGCCCTCAGCGGCGTTGCCCGACTTGAGCTTGTCGGCGTTCTCCGCGATCGAGGTGCGCGGCGGAATGTGGAAGCCGTAGGAGGTGGCCCAGTCCTCCTGGTACTGCTTCTGGTCGATCCACAGCCACTTGACGTACTCCTTGGCGGCCTCGACGTTCTTGCCCTTGGCGTTGACGAACATCGACCAGCCGCCGTTGTAGACGGACTGCTTGCCGGAGTCCGTGACCTTCGGGAAGGGGAAGACCCCCCAGTCGTCGCCGAGCGCGTCCTGGATCGCCGGCATCGCCCACATGCCGCAGAACTGGATGGCACACAGGCCCTGGTTGAACGAGGAGGGGTCCCAGGATTCGGTCGGTGCGCCGAGGAGAAGGTCGCCGCTGGTGAACAGCTTGCGCATCTTCTTGAGGCCCTCGACGACCCCGTCCGTGTGGTAGGCGATCTCGTTCTTCTCGTCGAGGTGCTGGGCGCCGGCCGACCAGATCAACGTGTCGTTGACGTTGTGCAGGTCGTTGCCCATGTACAGGCCCTTGACCTTGCCGGTGGTGAGCTTGGCGGCGGCCTCCATCAGCTCGTCGAGCGTGGTCGGCACGTCGACGCCCGCCTTCTCCAGCATCGACTTGCGGTAGAAGAAGAACTGCGGGTCGTCGATCATGCGGACGCCGTATATCTTCCCGTCCACCGTGTGCGACTTGATGTCCGCCGGGTTGAAGTCGTTCTTGACCGGCTCGATGATGTCGGTCAGGTCGGCCACCTGCCCGCTCTTGATCATCTGGATCTGCGGGTGGAACTCGAACAGATCGGGCGCGTTGTCGGTGAGCAGCGTCGCGAAGAGCTTGCTCTCGAAGTCGGAGCTGGTGATCCACTGCGTGGTCACGTTGGCCTTGTCGTAGGCCTTCGCGTACCGCTTGATGGCCTGCTCGGTGCCCGCCTCGCCATACGCGTGGAAGTACTGCACCAGGTTCTTGCCCGACCCGGACCCGCCGCCCCGCCCGTTGTTGCCGCCACACGCGGCGAGTCCGCCGACGGCGGCCAGGCCCATCGCGGCCCGCAGTACGTTTCGGCGGTCCCAGTTCATGTTGCTCGATGCCGACATGCTGACGTCCTTGTCTCGAGTGCGGCTGCGGCTCTGCGGCTCACTGCCTGATGGCTCACGGCCCGGGGGCTCGCGCCAGATGGCTCAAAGAGAGGTGCGGTGCGGGACGCTAGAGCTTCGGCTAAGGCTTCGGCAAGGGGTTGGACGAAGTCTGTGCGAAGCGTTGTGTCCGGTTCGTGATTTCGAACGCGCCGTGGGTGCGGAGGAGTTGGTTCCGCGTTACGACGGTGCGGCGGTGGTGCGGCTCTTCGGGGATGCTGTGCGTTTGCCGTTCTTCTGCCCGACGGCCTGCAGCGCGCCCTCGAGCGCGAACGTCGCCGCGCCCAGGCACACCGGGTCGGTGGGGATCGGGGAGAGGACGATCTCGGTGGCGGCCAGCGGCCGTGGCAGCGCGTGCCGGGTCACGGCCTCGCGCACCTCGTGCAGCAGCGGTTCGCCCAGGGTGCGGGCGACCCAGCTGCTCAGCACGACGATCTCGGGGTTGAACAGGTTCACCAGATCCGCGATGCCGGCACCCAGGAAACGGGCGGTCTCGCGGACGACCCGGTGTGCCACGGGGTCGTCCGCCGCGACCCCGCGGGCCAGCGCGTCGATGGTCGCCGTCTGGTCGTCCGGGTGCAGCAGTGCGCTGTCGGGGCCGATCTCCCGCAGGTTCAGCATGATGCCGCGTGCGCCCACGTACGTCTCCACGCAGCCGTGGTTGCCGCAGCGGCACAGGCGTCCGTCCAGCACCATCGTGGTGTGGCCCCACTCGCCGGCGCTGTTGCTGACGCCGCGGTGCAGCCCGCGGCCCAGGACGAGACCGGCGCCCACCCCGGTTCCGAGGTTGACCACCACGGCGTCCCCGCGCCCGCGCGCCGCCCCGAACCACAGCTCGGCGACCGCGCTGGCGCGCAGCGGGTTGTCCAGGTGCAGCGGGTAGGCGATGTGCTCGGTGAGCAGGTTCAACAGCGGTACGTCGTGCCAGTCCCAGTTGGGTGCGTACTCCGAGATGCCCGTCGCGCGGTCCACCTGCCCCGGCACGCTCACGCCGACCCCGAGCACGCGGGCGCCCTCGATGCCCGCCTGCGTGACCACCGAGCCGACGGCGGTGGCCACATGGCCGACCACCTGCTCGGGCAGGCTCTCGCTGGGCCGTACGTCCTCCTCGGCGCGGGCCAGTACGTTCAGTCCGAGGTCGAACAGCTCGACATGGACGTACGTCTCGGCGATGTCGACGCCGATCAGCGCGCCGCCCGAGGCGTTGACCGCGACCAGGCCGCGCGGGCGGCCGCCGGCCGAGTCCTCGAAGCCGACCTCGGTGATCAGGCGGAGGTCCAGCAGCTCGCCCACGAGGGTGGCGACCGTCGCGAGGCTGAGGCCGGTGGCCGCTGCCAGCTCCTGCCGGGAGGTGGGTGACTCCGCGATGATCTGGCGCAGCACCTCGTAGCGGTTCGCGGTGCGGATGTCACGTGATGTGCGCTTCACCGGGGTGCCCCATTCCTTCCCAGACCGGCCGGGCCGGGTCGACGTCGGCACCGGCGCGGCGCAAGGCTATGGGCTGCCGGGACTTTCGACAAGGGGTTTGGAAAGGGGCTTTATAAAGTGCCCGCCCGATGAGGACCGGTGGTGGCCGACCATGGCCTGCCCATGATGCCTCGGAGCGGTGCGGAGCGGGGGCGGGGTGTGTCAGTCACCGGCTTCGGTGGCTCCGGACGCGGGGCACACCGCCGCCGCGCCCGGGTGGCCGGTGCCGGCGACCGCGGCGGCCAGTTGCTGCTGCACCTGCTCCGGCAGCGTGCTGCCGCGCACGGTGCCCACCAGGTCCTGGGCCAGGTTGTGCAGCTTGGTGTTGGTGTTCTGGGAGGTCCTGACCAGCACGCTCCAGGCCGCCTCGGGGCTCAGGCTGAAGGAGGCCATCAGGATGCCGCGGGCCAGGTCGATGGTGGGCCGGGTCTGCATGGCGCGGCGCAGTTGGGCGACTTCGGCGCGCAGGCCCTGGCCGTCCTCCTCCGGCGGGGCGATGGCGGGCGGGGCCTGGAGTGCGGGGCCCTCCGGCCGGCCGGAGTCCGTGAACAGCTCCCGCGTGCCGGTCAGGTCGAGAAGGCGCTCGACCGCGACGCCGCAGGACCGGACGGTGACCGTCTTGCCCTGGTCGACGGCGCGGGTGCGCAGATCGAGCAGCGCGTTGAGGCCGGAGCAGTCACAGAACCCGACGGCGTCCAGGCGCAGGTCGATGCCACCGCCGGACAGCGTGAGCAGGTCGTACAGCTCGGGCAGCAACCGTCGGCTGCCCAGGTCCAGTTCACCCCACATGGTCACGGTCATCCGGTCGCCGTCCGGAACGACGTCCATGGTCGCCATGCAGGGCGGGACCGCCGCCGGCGCACTGTCGACCGCCGTGGGTGCGGCGTCCTCCTGTGTGTGAGACCGCGCAGAGTACGCAGGCTCCGGCATGGCCCTGTTCTCCCTTGCTCTGTTCGCCCTGCCTCCGCTTCCAGCGTTGCCTCTCTACCCCACACACGTCAACTGATACATGAAACGAAGTACGTGTTTTTGGGTGCGTGAATGTTCTGTCGTTAGAGTTGGGAGCATGGATGGAGTGCCCGAGCCACACACCGGATGGACGTTTCTCACCAACCACGCCCGCGTGCTGGCCGCCATTGCCGACAATCACAGTGCTCGTATCCGGGACATAGCGGCCCACTGCCGTCTCACCGAGCGAGCCGTACAGAAGATCATCGCCGACCTGGAGCAGGACGGGTACCTCTCCCACACCCGGGAGGGGCGCACCAACACGTACCGGATCGACCCCGGCAAGGTGCTGCGCCACCCGGCCGAGGCGGGTCTGACCGTGGCGGCCCTGATGTCCCTGCTCGTCAAGGACGAGGCCGACCGCGCCACGACCTCCGCCGTCCGCAGCCGCCCGCACGCCGCGACCTGACCGCCCTGCCGAGCACCCACCGGACCTGCCCCGGTGGTCCGGCCCCACGCCGCGGCCCGACCGGTGGACTGTCGGCAACCCACCGCCCGAGCGGCGGGCCCCCGTGCGTCGCGGCCCGGCCGGCGGGCCACGCACGTCATGGCCCGACCGGGTGGGCTGTCCGCAGGCCGGCGCCTGGCCACCGCACCATCCGTACTCGGCGACCTGCCCGGAGGCTCCGTACGCCGCGGCCCGGCAGACCGTCCGTCCGTATCCGGACGGGTGGCCGGTCTCCCCGTAGCCGCCTACGCCTGCGCGAGCACACCCTGTACGAAGGTGTTGGCGAACTTCCCCTGAGGGTCAAGCTCCCGCGCCAGCGCCCGGAAGTCACCGAGCCGTGGATACAGCTCGCGCAGGCCGGAGGCGGGCAGGGCGAAGACCTTTCCCCAGTGCGGCCGGGCCCCGAAGGGAGCCAGCGCCGCCTCGACCCGCCGCACGACCGGCAGTACCGCCCGCGTGTCCTCGATCCACGTGAAGTGCGCCGCGACGGTGTCCCGCCCGTGCGAGGGGCTCAGCCACTGGTCGTCCCCGGCGACCGTGCGCACCTCGCAGGTCTGCAGGACGGGGGCGACGGTCTCCCGGATCGCGTCGAGCGCGTGCAGCATCGCCACGGCGTGCCCGCGCGGCAGCAGGTACTCGGACTGCAGCTCCGCCCCGCTGCTCGGGACGAACTCCGCCCGGAAGTGCGGCAGCCGCTGGTGCCACGGCCCCGGGACACCGAACTGCTCGGTGCAGTTGACCGCGGGCATGCCCGGCACCGGGTGCATCTTCTCCCTGGCGGGAGCGGCCCACGGGAAGGCCGGCAGCGGCTGGTCGGTGCGCCGCTTGAGCCACACCTGCCGGAAGCCCGGCTCCCGCCAGTCGGTGAACAGGCTGACGCTGTACCCCGTCGCCATCACCGTCTCGAACACCCCGGAGTCCAGGCCCTCCAGCGGCAGTTCGGTGAACACGTGTTGCTCGACCTCGAAGGCCGGCTCCAGCTCAAGGGTGAGCGCGGCGACGACGCCGAGTGCGCCCAGCGACGTGACGGCCCCGCCGAACCGCTCCTCGTCCCGGCCTATGGTCACCACCGAGCCGTCGGCCGTGACCAGTTCCACCTCGCGCACCGACGCCGAGAGCGGGCCGTTGAGCACCCCCGAGCCGTGGGTGCCGGTCGCGACCGACCCGGCCACCGAGATGTGCGGCAGGGACGCCATGTTGTGCAGCGCGAGTCCCTGACCGTGCACCCGGCGGGCCAGGTCCGCGTAGCGCACGCCGCCGCCGACCCGGACCGTCCGGGCCACCGTGTCGACGTCCACCTCCGGGGGGAGGTCCGCCAGGGACAGCAGGACGCCCTCGGGGCCCGGTTCGGCGATCTCGTTGAACGAGTGCCCGCTGCCCAGGACCCGCACCCGGTCGCCGTCCGCGACGAGCGTGCGCAGCGCGGCGAGCGACCCGGGCCGGTGCAGTTCCTTGGCCGCGTAGGTGATGTTGCCCGCCCAGTTGGTCACGGTCCCGTTCATCGCGTCGTCCTTCTCCCGAGACAGCGGGGACCGGGAAGCCCCCGGCCGGAACCTACCCCGGCCCCGCAGTCCATTGCCGACGCCGCCCGGCCCGGCCTACCGTAGAGGCCGTAGAGAGCGGTTTCCCATCCGGTTCCACCCCGGTTTCCACCTCGATCCGGAAGGTCACCTCCTTGAGCCAGCGCCCCCAGGCACTGTTCGCCATGGCCGCCGAGAACGTGCCGCAGGTCTTCCCGCCCGAGGTGCTGGCGCGGCTGAGCAGGTCCGTGGACATCGACCCGGCGCTCGTGGCCCAGGACTTCACCGGCCCACGCGTCCTCGGCGCGCTGGCCCGGGCCGAGATCCTGGTGACCGGCTGGGGGTGCCCCCGGCTCGACGAGACGGTCCTCGACGCCGCTCCCCGGCTGCGGGCGGTGCTGCACTCGGCCGGATCCGTGAAGTCCTTCGCCACCCCCGCCCTCTGGGAGCGCGGCATCGCCGTCTCCTCGGCGGCCGTCGCCAACGCGCTGCCGGTCGCCGAGTACACCCTCGCCATGATCCTGCTCGCCGGGAAGGACGTCCTCGCCGCCCGCGACCGGATGCGCACGGCACGCACCTCCACCGGCTGGGGCGTCATCCCCGGCATCGGCAACCACGGCCGCCGGGTCGGCGTCATCGGCGCCTCCCGCATCGGCCGCCGCGTCCTCGAACTGCTCCGCCCCTTCGACCTGCGGCCCGTCCTGACCGACCCGTACGTCGACGAACGGCAGGCCGCCGCGCTCGGCGTCCCCCTGCTGCCCCTGGACGAGCTGCTGCGCACGTCCGCCATCGTCACCGTGCACGCCCCCGAGACACCCGAGACCCACCACATGATCGGCCGCCGTGAGCTGGCCCTGATGCCCGACGGGGCGGTGCTGATCAACACCGCGCGCGGCGCGCTGGTCGACCACGACGCCCTCGTGGCGGAACTGCGCGCCGGGCGCCTGACCGCGATCCTCGACGTCACCGACCCGGAGCCGCTCCCCGCCGACTCGCCCCTCTACGACCTGCCCGGCGCCTTCGTCACCCCGCACCTCGCGGGCTCCCAGGGGAACGAGCTGGCCCGGCTCGGCCTGACGGTCGCCGAGGAGGCGGAACGGCTGCTGGCCGGGGAGAAGCCTGCCCACGCGGTCGACTGGGCGGCACTGGAGCGCGAAGCCTGACAGCTGCTCCGGCAATCGCGGCGAACGGTGCATTCCGCCGGCTCGGGGGGACCCGGTACCGGTCACGCACACCCATGGGCATACCGTGAGGAGTCGTACGTCCGAACCGGGAGGAGAGACGGGATGGGCAGCCGTACCGCGCTGGTCGAGGATCTGATGGAGCGGTTCCCGCACGTGCCGCGGGAGGCCGTCTTCAAGGAGGACCTGCTCCGCGGCGGCGTCGCCTTCGACCCGTCCGCGCTCAGCGACAACGAGGGCGGCGAGGTCAAGCCGAAGTCGTACTTCATCTTCTCCTTCGACCACGGCACCCTGCCCGAGCTGGGCGAGGCCGCGCTGCGCCGGCCGCCCGAGGAGATCATCCTCACCGGCGGCCCCTACGACCTGCGCCGCACCGTCGTCTCGGTGCGCGTGAACCCGTCCTCGCCGTACCGCGTCGCCGCGAACGACGACGGTGTGCTCGGTCTCTACCTCGACGGCAAGCGGATCTCCGACGTCGGTGTGCCGCCGATGCCCGAGTACTACCGGCACACCCTCGCGAGCGGGAAGTCGGTCATGGAGGTCGCCCCGACCATCCAGTGGGGCTACCTGATCTACCTGACCGTCTTCCGGGTCTGCCAGTACTTCGGCGCCAAGGAGGAGTGCCAGTACTGCGACATCAACCACAACTGGCGCCAGCACAAGGCCGCCGGCCGGCCCTACACGGGCGTGAAGGACGTCGAGGAGGTACTGGAGGCGCTCGAGATCATCGACCGCTACGACACCGCCAAGGCCTCCACCGCCTACACCCTCACCGGCGGCGCCATCACCAAGACGGTCTCCGGCCGGGACGAGGCCGACTTCTACGGCCACTACGCCAAGGCCATCGAGGAGCGCTTCCCCGGCCGCTGGATCGGCAAGGTGGTCGCCCAGGCGCTGCCGCGCGACGACGTCCAGCGCTTCAAGGACCACGGCGTGCAGATCTACCACCCCAACTACGAGGTGTGGGACGAGTACCTCTTCAAGATGTACTGCCCGGGCAAGGAGCGCTACGTCGGCCGGGACGAATGGCACAAGCGCATCCTGGACTCGGCCGAGATCTTCGGCGCACGCAACGTCATCCCCAACTTCGTGGCGGGCGTGGAGATGGCGGAGCCGTTCGGCTTCACGACGGTCGACGAGGCCATCGCCTCGACCACCGAGGGCCTGCGGTTCTTCATGTCGCACGGCATCACGCCCCGCTTCACCACCTGGTGCCCGGAGCCCACGACTCCGCTCGGCAAGGCCAATCCGCAGGGCGCGCCCCTGGAATACCACATCCGCCTGCTCCAGGCCTACCGGCAGACCATGGAGGACTTCGGTCTCTCCTCGCCCCCCGGCTACGGCCCGCCCGGCGCCGGCAACGCGGTCTTCTCGGTCAGCTCCTTCATGGACAGCCTCCCGGCCGACGAACCCACCGCTGTTTGATAACACTTCGATGACGTCCTCGCCTGCGGCGGCACGACGATGAGTCGCAGGGCGGCCGCAACCGTATGACACTCCGAAGCCGGAGCCATGGGGGTGCGGCCGCCCTGTCGTGATATCTGAACAGGGCGCTTGTCAGTTGTGCGGAAGGCGTGAAAAGCTCTTGCCCTGCCGCGAGGGTCCCCCCAACTCCAATGCCGATGTGGTGAGTTGACCTCGCTTGTGGATGCAGGAGACTCATGCCCGACCTGCCGACCCCTCAGGACGCCACCGAGGCCGCGCTGTTCTCCGAGTGCTGGGACGCGGTCCTCGCGTACGCGGACCTGTGCACGTCCGGTTCCGCCGCCGCCGCACAGCTGGGCCGCGAGGCGTTCGCGCACGGCATACGCGAAGCCCGCGCCGCCGGCGCCGGCCCGGTCCGCGGCACCGGCCGCCGCCCGGCCCTGCTGCCCCGCATACCCCTGCTGCTGACCTCCGTGCGCACCACGGCCGCGGCCTGGGAGGAGGAGGGGCAGGGCCACAAACTCGACCCCGACCTGCGTCTGTGGCTCAACTCGGACAAGGCCGCCCGCTACACCGGCCCGCCCCTGCAGCGCCCGCTCGCGCTGCGCGGCCTGCGCGATCTGCAGCAGGCGGACGCCGAACTGCTGTGGTTCGCCGAGGTGGAGGCGCTCCCGCTGCCCCTGGTCGCCCGCCGCCTCGGCCTCGACCCGGCCGGCGTGGCCGAGGAACTCCAGCAGGTGCGCACCCTGTTCCGGGACCGCTGCCACCGCAACCACCTCGACACGCCGATGGACGGCCAGTGCCGCAGCTACGCCCGGCTGCTGGACGCCGTCACCCGCTCCTCCTGCGCCGAGACCCCCGGCGACCTCTCCCGGCACCTCGCCACCTGCGTGCAGTGCGCCGAGGCCGCCGCCTGTCTGCGCCTGCACGGCGGCTCCCTGCCCGGGGCGCTGGCCGGTGGGGTGATCGGCTGGGGCGGCCTCGCCTATCTGGAGCGCCGCCGCCGCGCCGCCGAGGTACGGCTCGGCGCCGGCCGCCCCGGCCCGGCGGACAAGGCGGCCGGCGAACCGGAGGACGACGAGCAGAAGGCGCGTGTGGCCCGCAACGGCCTCCTCGTCGCCGCGGTCCTGGTCTCCGTGCTGGCCCTCGGCGTCTCGTTGATGCCCTTCGGCGGCGGAGGCGACGACCTCGGAGCGCCCGGCGGCGACCGCCAGCCGGTGGCCGACCCCGCTCCGCCCCTGCCGTCCGCCCCGTCCCTGCCGCCCGCGACCTCGAGGCCGGCCGACCGGACCGCCCGGAGCACGAAGCAGCCGGAGAAGCCCGGCACTTCGGAGGGCAGCAACCGCCACACGGAACCGCAGGGCACCTCCTCGCCCACGGACCGGACCGAGCCCGGTGAGAGCGGGGACCCCGCCTGCCGGGTCGAGTACGACCTGGTCAACCAGTGGCCCGACGGCTTCCAGGCCACCGTCACCGTCACCAGCACCGAGTCCCTCGACTCCTGGCGCGTCGCCTGGTCCTTCCGGGACGGCCAGCGGGTCGGTCAGATGTGGGACGCCTCCGTGTCCCAGGACGGCTCCCGCGTCACCGCCACCGGCGCCGACTACAACAAGTCGGTCCCCGCGGGCGGCGATCTGGCCTTCGGCTTCCTCGCCTCCTGGCACGGCAAGAACTCCCCGCCCTACGACTTCGAGCTGAACGGCCACGCCTGCGCGAAAAGCAGTTGACGCGCCTCCGCCGTGACCGGATAGCGTTACGGCGGTTCCGCGCACGGCAGTTCCGCGCGCGGCGGCCCCACGACGTCCCGCGAAGTATCGAGCAGAAAGACAAGGAGGTGTCGACCGATGGCTGACATTGCGATGAGCGCTGCCCGCATCCAGTTCGTCAAGTCCACCTCCGTGGCCTTCGGCTGATCCGACCGACTGTCGGGCCGGGGGCCGACCTGGAAGGGTCACCCTTGTCTTTCACTTCTGCTTCATCCGTTGCCTCGGCTCTCGCTCCCTACGGCTGGGACGAGGCCTGGGCCGAGGCGTTCGCCCCGTACGAGACCGAAGGGCTGCTGCCCGGCCGGGTCGTCCGGGTCGACCGCGGTCAGTGCGACGTGCTCACCGCCGACGGGCTGCTGCGGGCCGACACCGCGTTCGTCACCCCGCACGACCCCCTGCGGGTCGTCTGCACCGGTGACTGGGTCGCCGTCGAACCCGGCGGGAACCCGCGCTACGTCCGCACCTACCTGCCGCGCCGCACCGCCTTCGTCCGTTCCACCTCCTCGCAGCGGTCCGAGGGGCAGATCCTCGCGGCCAACGTCGACCATGCCGTCATCGCCGTGTCCCTCGCGGTCGAGCTCGACCTCGGCCGCGTCGAGCGCTTCCTCGCGCTCGCCTGGGAGTCCGGGGCCCAGCCCGTCGTCGTCCTCACCAAGGCCGACCTCGTGCCGGACGCCGTGACGCTCTCGTACCTCGTCCAGGACGTGCAGACGAGCGCGCCCGGCGTGCCGGTCGTGCCCGTCAGCGCCCTGGACGAGGGGGGCGCCTCCCCGCTCGAGCGCGGCCGAGAGCCGGGGGGAGGGCTCGACGTGCTCGCCGCGATCGTCGGCGGGGGGACGTCCGTGCTGCTCGGGCAGTCCGGCGCGGGCAAGTCGACCCTCGCCAACGCGCTGCTCGGCGAGGACGTCATGGCCGTCCGGGCCACCCGGGAGGTCGACGGCAAGGGCCGCCACACCACGACCACGCGCAACCTGCTCGCCCTGCCCGGCGGGGGCGTCCTGATCGACACCCCCGGGCTGCGGGGCGTCGGCCTGTGGGACGCCGAGACCGGCGTCGGGCAGGTGTTCTCCGAGATCGAGGAACTGGCCGAGCGGTGCCGCTTCCACGACTGCGCCCACGAGGCGGAGCCCGGATGTGCCGTGCTGGCCGCGATCGAGACCGGTGAGCTGCCCGAGCGGCGGCTGGAGAGCTACCGCAAGCTGCTGCGGGAGAACCAGCGCATCGTCGCCAAGACCGACGCCCGCCTCCGGGCCGAGATCCGCAAGGACTGGAAGCGGAAGGGGGCGATCGGCAGGGCCGCGATGGAGGCGAAACGTGGATCGCACTGGCGTTCGTAGCTGATCCGCGTCCCGCCGCCCGGGCCCACCCGATCGCGGTGTCCGATTTCCGCCAGCGACCGCCCGGCCGACGGCGGAGACTGGGCCTGTGAGAGACCAGGGAACGGACGATGGCACCAGGTACGAGGCCGTACGCAGCCGCGACGCCCGTTTCGACGGCGTGTTCTTCTTCGCCGTCGAGACGACCGGCATCTACTGCCGGCCGAGCTGCCCCGCGGTCACCCCGAAGCGGGCCAACGTACGGTTCTTCGCCACGGCAGCCGCCGCGCAGGGCTCGGGCTTCCGGGCCTGCCGGCGGTGCCGCCCGGACGCCGTGCCCGGCTCCGCCGAGTGGAACGTCCGCGCGGACGTGGTGGGCCGGGCCGTGCGGCTGATCACCGACGGTGTGGTCGACCGGGAGGGGGTCGCCGGTCTCGCCGCACGCCTCGGCTACAGCGCCCGGCAGGTGCAGCGGCAGCTCACCGCCGAACTCGGCGCCGGGCCGGTCGCCCTCGCCCGGGCCCAGCGGGCCCACACCGCACGCGTCCTGGTGCAGACCACCGAACTGCCGATCACCGAGATCGCGTTCGCGTCGGGCTTCGCCAGCGTGCGGCAGTTCAACGACACGATCCGGGCGGTGTACGCGTCGACCCCCAGTGAGCTGCGCGCCGCCGCGCCGAAGCACGGCCGGGGCCGCCGTGCGGCCACCCCGGACGCCGGCATCCCGCTCCGGCTCGCCCACCGCGGCCCCTACCGGGCCGGACCCGTCTTCGACCTGCTGGACCGCGAGGCCGTACCCGGCATCGAGGAGATGAGCGGCCCGCCCGGCACACGCACCTACCGGCGCACCCTCCGCCTCCCGTACGGCACCGGCATCGTCGCCGTCGACGAACGCCCGGGCACCGCCCGGCCCGGCCGCGGTGCCCACCCGGGCGGCTGGCTCGACGCCCGGCTGCACCTCACCGACCCGCGCGACCTGACCACCGCAGTCCAGCGGCTGCGGCGGTTGTTCGACCTCGACGCCGACCCCTACGCCGTCGACGAGCGCCTCGCCGCCGACCCGCGGCTCGCACCCCTGGTCGCCGCCCGGCCCGGGCTGCGCTCACCGGGCACCGCCGACCCGGAGGAACTCGCGGTGCGCGCCCTGACCGGCCGCACGGAGGCGGAACGGCTCGTACGCCGCTACGGCAAGGCCCTCGACGTCCCCTGCGGGAGCCTCACCCACCTCTTCCCCGAGCCGGCCGTCCTCGCCGGGGCCGAGCCCGGCGGCACCCTCGGCGCGCTCACCGCCGCCCTCGCCGACCACGCCGTACGCCTGGACCCGGGCGCCGACCGGGACGACGCGCAGGACGCCCTGCGTGCCGTGCCCGGACTGGACGCCCGTACGGTGGCCGAGATCCGCACCCGCGCCCTCGGCGACCCGGACGTCGCCCCGCCCGGCCTCGACGTCCCCGACCACTGGCGCCCCTGGCGCTCGTACGCTGTGAACCACCTGCGCGCAGCAGGGGAGTGGGAGTTGTGATGACCTGCCCGACCTACTGGACGAGTGTGCCCGGCCCCCTCGGGCCGCTGCTCCTCACCGCCGCCCCCACCGGCGAGCTGACCTCCCTGTCCGTGCCCGGCCAGAAGGGCGGACGCGAGGTGCGGGACGACTGGCGGCGCGACCCCGGGCCCTTCAGGGAGGCCGAGGAGCAGCTCGCCGCCTACTTCGCCGGGGAACTGAAGGAGTTCCGCCTGGTCTGGCGTACCGAGGGCACCGCCTTCCGTGAGAAGGTCTGGGCCGCGCTGGACGACATTCCCTACGGCGCGACCGTGACCTACGGTGAGATCGCCGCGCGCATCGGAGTGCCCCGGGCGGCCGTGCGGGCCGTCGGCGGTGCGATCGGCGCGAATCCGCTGCTGGTGGTCCGCCCGTGCCACCGGGTGATCGGGGCGGACGGCGCGCTGACCGGCTACGCGGGCGGCCTGGACCGCAAGATCCGGCTGCTGACGCACGAGGGTGTGCTGCCCGTCTGAGGGCTCAGCCCCAGAAGGCCGCGCCCACCCACGCCGCCGCGATCAGCTGGCAGGTGAACAGTTCGGCCAGGATGCTGGAGCCGCCCGCGCGCATGATCGTGCGCAGGGCGGCGACCGCGTCGGCGTGACGGCCGAGGCGGAGCCGCTCGAAGAGGTAGACACCGCCCAGGAAGCCGGGGATCGCGCCGACTACGGGGACCACGACGAAGCCGAGGACGGATCCGGCTCCGGCGTGGGCCAGCATGCGGCGGGTGGTGCCGTTCATACGCAACCGCCGGGGCGGGAGTGCCCAGCGGACGGCCTGGGAGACGAGCAGCAGGACCGTGGCTCCCACCAGCACCCACCAGGAGACGGGCTGCGGATCCTTCAGCGCCCACCACAGGACCGCGGCCCACACGAGCCACGATCCCGGCATGGCGGGCAGCAGCACTCCGCACAGCCCGAGCAGGATGACCAGCCCGACCAGCAGGAGGTCCCACACTCCCATCTGACCAGACTGCCGGAAGACGTGAGAACGCGCAGGTCAGAGACGTGTCCGGGGCTCAGACCCGCAGGTCAGCCGCTCGCGCCCCGCCGGAGCCCCTATTTCGCATGGCCGTTCTACGGCTCACTCGACATGCCGTTCACCGCGCCGTGGCGGGCCGGTTTTTTCCACAAGCCCCGTTTTCACGCGGCTCGTGCGGTGGACAATTACGGGCATGAGCCAGCAGGGGGGAAGGCCCACCGGTCACGAGGACGACTGGTGGAGGGAGTTGTACGACGACTCCGCCGACGACACGGGCCCCGCACCGGCACGGGATTCCCTGGACGACCGGTTCGCGTCGGCTTCGGGAGCCGTGGGAGACGGGGCGGAGGAGCGGACAGGGCCCTCGGACCGGCCGGTGGCGCGGCCCTTCGGCGCGGAACCCGTGGTACCCGCGCCCCGGACCGGGGCCGATGACGTGCTGGACACGCCCCGCCCGAACGGCCGGGCCCCACAGCGCGCGCCCTGGGAGCCGCCGTCGGCCCGGCCCACCGGGCCCGTGAGCTTCCCGACCGCGGCGAAACCGCCGGGGCGCGCCGAGCAGGCACCCGACCCCGCCCCCACGGCCGGACGGACAGGCGACGCGGCCCCGCCGGTCAGCGGCGCCACGCGCTCGGGGGGTGCCGCGGCCCCGCCGGACAGTGGCGGCACGCGCCCGGGTGAGCGCTCGGGGGGTGCCGCGGCCTCGCCGGTCAGCGGCGGTACGCCCTCGGGCGAGCGCACAGGGAGTGACGCAACCTCGTCTGCGGCCGCCCCTCGTCCGCCCTCGGAGAGGCCGCGGCAGACCCCCGCCCCGACGATCCCCGCCTCACGGACACCCCCGGTGCCCCCGCCCCCCACGACCCCTCCGGCCTGGCCGAACCCCGAGGCCGGCCCGGCCACGGCTCTGGGCCCACCCGGCAGTCCCGCCCCCCAGGCCCCCGCGACCGCGCCCGGCGGCTCCGCGCCCTACCCGCCCGAGCCCAGCGGAGCCGCGTCCCCCGCCGACCCCGGCAACGCTGCGTACCCGACCTCGGCGGACCGGCCACCGGCGCCGCCGCGCCCCGCCGCCCCGCCGCCCCCATCCGCAACCCCGACCGACCAGCCGCCCCGGCTTCCACGCCCGAGCGACTCGGCGCCCGCGCCGACGGGCCCGGCTGATCAGGTGCCCGTGCCGCCGCCCCCCGCCGAGCCGCCGTCCGCGGTCCCGCACCCCGCAGCTCCTCAGCCGGTGCTGACGGGCCCCGCCGACACCCCGCCCACACCTCCCACCACGAACCCCCCGCCCGACCCGCCCGACCAGACCGGCCCCCGGATCGAGCGCCCCGCGCCCACCCCCCGGCCACGTGGCCACGTAGGCACCCGGCCGCCCACCTACGACGCCGAACCCACCGCTCTCCCGGCCGCCGATCCGGATGATCTCGACGACCTCGTCGCGGACACCGTGCTGGACGGGGCCCGGTACGGGGCCTGTACGTTGCGGGCCGTCTCCGTGCGGGGGGACTCCGCACGGTACCGGGGCGAGCCCCGCAGGGATTCGCTGCTCACCGCCCGGTTCGGCACGGGGGAGCACGCGCTGCTGCTGGTGGCGATGGCGACCGGTGCCCGGGCCGCGCCGGGCGCGCACCGGGCCGCCGCCGAGGCCTGTCACTGGATCGGGCGGGCCGTCGGCCGCAGCCACGCACGGCTGGTCGAGGACATAAGGGACGGCCGCCGCGGCGACCTGAAGTCCGGGCTGCACCGGCTCACCGACCGCAGTCTCGGCAAACTCCGGGCCAGCGCCTCCGAGCAGGGCGTCGACCCCGAGGCGTACGCGGCCGGCCTGCGCTGCCTGCTGCTGCCGGCCGACCCCGACTGCCGTACACGGGTCTTCTTCGGGGTCGGACAGGGCGGACTGTTCCGGTTGCGGGAGGGGGAGTGGCAGGACATCGAGCCGCAGGTCGCCGAGACCAAGGGCGAACCCGTCCTGGGCTTCGGCTCACCGCCCTCCGAGACACCCGAGGGCGACCGGCTCACCATGGACCTGGGCATCCCGACCCCGCCCAGCCCGTACGAACCGGCCCCGGAGCCGCCCCGCGAGCCCTTCCGCTTCCGGACCTCCGTCGCCCGCCCGGGTGACACGCTCCTGATGTGCAGCGGTGGCCTCGCCGACCCCCTGCGCGGCGAGCCAGAACTGGGCGAGTACCTCGCGGAGCGGTGGTCCCGCCCCGAGCCGCCCGGTCTCGCCGCGTTCCTCGCCGACTGCCAGGTACGGGTCAAGGGGTATGCCGACGACCGGACGGCCGCCGCGGTCTGGGAGGCGTGAGCACGACCGGTGTGACTTGATGGAACCCGGAGGGATCCCAGGAGACCGAAGGGGCAGACGAGAACCATGGCCAGACAGAACGTCGCGGAGCAGTTCGTCGACATCCTGACCCGCGCCGGAGTCAAACGCCTCTACGGAGTCGTCGGCGACAGCCTCAACCCGGTCGTCGACGCCGTCCGCCGCAACTCCGCCATCGACTGGATCCACGTCCGGCACGAGGAGACCGCCGCCTTCGCCGCCAGCGCCGAGGCGCAGATCACCGGCGGGCTCGCCGCCTGCGCCGGCTCCTGCGGCCCCGGCAACCTCCACCTCATCAACGGCCTCTACGACGCCCACCGCTCCATGGCCCCGGTCCTCGCCCTCGCCTCGCACATCCCGTCCAGCGAGATCGGCCTCGGCTTCTTCCAGGAGACCCACCCCGACCGGCTGTTCGCCGAGTGCAGCCACTACAGCGAGATGATCTCCAGCCCGCAGCAGATGCCGCGGCTGCTGCAGACCGCCGTCCAGAACGCCGTCGGCCGCAGCGGGGTCAGTGTCGTCACCCTGCCCGGCGACATCGCCGACCTGCCCGCCCCGGAGAAGGCCGCCGAGACCGCCCTCGTGACCTCCCGTCCGACGGTCCGCCCGGGTGACGCCGAGATCGACCGGCTTCTCGAGCTGATCGACGACGCCGGCAAGGTCACCCTCTTCTGCGGCAGCGGCACGGCCGGCGCGCACGCCGAGGTCATGGAGTTCGCCGGGAAGATCAAGTCCCCGGTCGGGCACGCCCTGCGCGGCAAGGAGTGGATCCAGTACGACAACCCCTTCGACGTCGGCATGAGCGGACTGCTCGGGTACGGCGCCGCCTACGAGGCCACCCACGAGTGCGACCTGCTGATCCTGCTCGGCACCGACTTCCCCTACAACGCCTTCCTCCCCGACGACGTGAAGATCGCCCAGGTCGACGTCCGGCCCGAACACCTCGGCCGCCGCTCGAAACTGGACCTCGCGGTGTGGGGCGACGTTCGGGAGACGCTGCGCTGCCTGATCCCACGGGTGAAGGAGAAGAAGAACCGCCGCTTCCTCGACCGGATGCTGAAGAAGCACGCCGACGCGCTGGAAGGGGTGGTGAAGGCGTACACGCGCAAGGTCGAGAAGCACACGCCGATCCACCCGGAGTACGTGGCGGCCGTGCTCGACGAATTGGCCTCCGACGACGCCGTGTTCACCATCGACACCGGCATGTGCAACGTCTGGGCCGCCCGTTACATCTCGCCCAACGGCCGCCGCCGCGTCATCGGCTCCTTCTCCCACGGCTCGATGGCGAACGCGCTGCCCATGGCGATCGGCGCCCAGTTCACCGACCGCAAACGGCAGGTCGTGTCGATGTCCGGCGACGGCGGCTTCTCCATGCTGATGGGCGACTTCCTGACGCTGGTGCAGTACGACCTGCCCGTGAAGGTCGTACTGTTCAACAACTCCTCCCTCGGCATGGTGGAGTTGGAGATGCTGGTCGCCGGCCTGCCGTCGTACGGCACGGCGAACAGGAACCCCGACTTCGCCGCCGTCGCCCGCGCCTGCGGTGCGTACGGGGTGCGCGTCGAGAAGCCCAAGGACCTCCCCGGGGCCCTGAAGGACGCCTTCAAGCACAAGGGCCCGGCTCTCGTCGACGTCGTCACCGACCCCAACGCGCTGTCCATCCCGCCGAAGATCAAGGCCGAGATGGTGACCGGATTCGCCCTGTCCGCCTCGAAGATCGTGCTGGACGGCGGGGTCGGCCGGATGCTCCAGATGGCCCGCTCCAACCTGCGCAACGTGCCCCGGCTCTAGGGGGCTTCTGATGGATCTCCGCGGCGTCGCGACGCCCGGTACTCCTTCTTCCACGGAGATCCATCAGAAGCCCCCTAGCTAGGGCGTCCACCGGCGTGCGGAGGTGTCGTACACGTAGCGCGGCAGGCCCTTGATGCCGCTGGTCCGGAAGGGGCGGCCGGCGTCGTCGATCCGGACCGTGCCCGTGCGGCCCTGGGAGGACCAGTCGAGCTCCAGGTACCAGCGGCAGTCGCACCCCTGGGTCCTGGCGTTGACCAGCAGCACCTCGGGGTCGCGCGCGGAGACCCGGTAGGGCATGCGCACCGCCGGGATCGGCGTACCCGCGTCGCTCCCGGCCACCGCGCGGGCGATGGGGCGGTCCTTGTCGAGGTTCACGTCGAAGGTGCGCGGGGTGATCGAACCGCCGCAGCCCTGGTCCATGGCGTAGACGTTGCCCGGCGTGGGTGCCGAGCGCCCCACCACGCGTACGCGCAGCGCCTCCAGCACGACGGCCGTGTCGGTCCGCCCCTGCACGGACAGCCGCACGAGCGTCTCGCCGCCGTGCACCGCGTTCTGCGACGCGGCCCAGACCCCGGCGTCCTGGGGGACCGGCGGCGGTGGCACCTGCTCGGGTGGCGCGGCGACGACGTAGTCGTGACCGCAGCCCAGCTTCCACGCCTGGGAGTCGGCGGACCAGGTGAGGGGGACGGCGGGGGTGGCCGCGTCGGCGGGAGGGGTGGTTCGGGCGGAGGAAGAGGGGGTGGGCTTCTTCGTCGGAGTGGGCGACGCCGAGGGCCGCCGGGCGGTGGGGGAGCTGCCGCTCGGGGTGGGGGAGGCGCTCTCCCGGTCCGGGGCTTCGGCCGCCGCCGTAGTGGACGGAGCCGGACCGGCCGCGGATGCACGGTCGCCGGCGGACGCACGCCGCCCGTCCGGCAGCGCGGCGAGGCTCCCGAGCGCCGCGAACACCACGCAGGCGGCGGCCAGTCCGACCGCGACGCGTCTGCGGCGGTACCAGGGGCGGCCGGGGCGCGGGTCCGCTTCCGCAGGGACGTCGACAGGGCCGTCCACCGTGGTGTCCGCGTCCGTGGCCGCATTCGTGGCCGCATTCGTGTCCGCGTCCGCGTCCGTATCCGCATCCGCATCCGTGTCCGCCGTACCGGCAGCGCTCGCCGGCCGGGGACGCTGCCGCGCCGCCACCGCGAGGAGCCAGCGGCGGTGCAGCTCCAGACGCTCCTCCGCTGACGCCCCGCACAGGGCGGCGAAGCGCTCCACGGGCGCGAAGTCGAGCGGGACCGCCTCGCCCGCGCAGTAGCGGTGCAGGGTCGAGGTGTTCATGGCCAGCCGCCGGGCCAGCGAACCGTAACTGCGGTCCGTGCGCTCCTTCAGCGTCCTCAGCAGCGCCGCGAACTCCCCGACGTCGTCGACGTCCTTCCGTACCGACACCGTTCCTCCGTCCTCACGGTCCGACCCGGCCCGGAACGGCATCCCAGGCACCTCATGTATCTGCACGTCAGACGGGCTGGGATGGTTCCACCGTGCCGGATCGCATGCGGGCCGTTGCATCCGCCCGGTGTGACCGCTGATGCTTTTGGTGTCGCACCGAGCAGGTCCGGGCCGACCAGCCGGCCTCGCGGCGGCATCGACCATCCACGCACTCACCCACGGGGGACACCCATGCCCAAGCACATCCGAGCGAGCGCGCTCACCGCACTCACCGCCGCCGCCCTCGCGGCGGGCACGGTCCTCACGGCACCGGCCGCCGGTGCCGCGCCGAAGGCCGCGGCACCGAAGTTCCTGTCGGCGTCCCAGCTGCCGCCGCACCCGACCTCGGCCTGGACGGCCGGCCCGGTCACCGAGGGGTTCCCGGAGGGACTCGGCTTCTGCGTGAGTACGGAGGGCGTGCTCGACTACGACTACCGGCACCGGGAGTTCCGGACCGACCTGGACACCAGCGCCGTGCAGCTGACCGTCGTGACGGGCACAGCCGCCCAGGCCAAGGCCCTGGCGAAGCACTACGACGACCTGATCCGCACCTGCGCCGACCGCATCGAGGAGTCGTCCTCGGACATCGAGGCCGAGGGCCGGGACTACGGTTCGCTGCCGGTCGAGGAGGGCGCCCGCGTCCGCGGTCTGCACACCGAGACGTCCTGGGGCGCCACGGACATCTCGCTGCTGTCCGTCGGGCGGGACGGCAGGACCGTCACCGTCGTGTCGTGGGGCCAGATGGGCGACTTCGGCGACGCCCCCGTCGGCGCCTTCAAGAAGACGACGACCACCGCCGTCAACAAGCTCTACTGACCGCGCCCGCCGGAAGACCGGGGCCGTCCTCCCGCCACGGGGGTGGGGAGGACGGCCCCGTACCGGTCGTGGCGGCCCTGCGGACCGTCGTACTTCGGCCAACTTCACCGCAGCGCCGCACATCCGGGACCGCCGCCCCGGCCCTCCACCGCGTACGCAGGGATCGGCAGCCGGCCATCGGCCCATCGGCCGATCTCCGGCGGTCAGGATCCGCCCGAGGACGATGACCGGCTACCCTCTTGTCCCCCTCCCCGCCACCGTCGTACTGCCCGGCGGCCTGCCGCCCGGGCCGCCCGCCCCGTTCCGGTGGCCGAACACCCGGTCGTTGACGATTCGACATGACTGCCGCGTTCCCGTTGGGGCATGGATCCCCGTGAACGTGTTCGAGCAGGAGGGGAACCGACATCGGCGCGCGGGCGGGGGTCATGGAGAGGCAGGCACGACGAGGCGGTCCCATCGCGATCAGGGGCTTTTCGGCGAAGACGGTGGAGGACAGGACCGACGACGTCACGGAGCGGGATCCGGCGCCGCAGCTGAGGCGCAGACTCGGACGGGCGGACCTGCGGGCCGTCCCGGAAGCCCGCAGGGCCCTGCGGGAGATGCTCGGACAGTGGGGGAAGCACGGGCGGTCCGACGTGGCGGAACTGCTCACCAGCGAACTCGTCACCAACGCGATCGTCCACACCGACCACGACGCGGTCCTCACGGCGACCGTCGGACCCCGCGGACTGCGGGTGGAGGTGCGGGACTTCGTGGCCCGCAGGCCACGCGTGCGGGTGCCGGTCCCCGACGAGGGCACGAACGGCAGGGGCATGTTCCTGGTGCAGGCTCTCGCGGACGCCTGGGGGGTCCGGCCGCACGGCGTGGGCAAGGCCGTCTGGTTCGAGCTGGAGGCCGAGGCGGCGTGAACGCCGAAGGGGCGCGGCCCGCAGGCCACGCCCCCTCGCTGCGTCGCTGCGACTCGGCTAACCGAACTGCTGCTCCAGGTCCTTGAGCTTGCGCTCCAGGGAGTCCAGACGCGGCAGCGCCATGGTGTCGTCCTCCGCGGTGAGGTCGACGGTCACAGGGTCAGCTCCTTTGCGTACCGGCTGAAGGGAGGGACGCGAGCGCACGGGCAGGGGCTCCGGCGCGGATATGGCAGGCTCCGCGGAGACCTGCGAGGAGCCGCGCTCCACCTGCACCTCCAGCTGCCGTCCGCCACCACGGCCGAAGTGGCCGCGGTGACCGCGGCTGATCGCCTTCAGCTGGGCCCGCTCCACGCGCTGCTGGTCGCGCCGCCGCTGCCGGGCCTCATCCTTCTTGCGCTTGTCGTCGCGCACCTCGTCGACCGCCTCGTCCAGGCTGCGCACACCCTCCAGGAGCATCAGCGACCAGGCACGGTAGGTCTCCCGGGGGGCCCGCAGCCAGCGCACCATACGGATCTGCGGCAGCGGGCGGGGCACCAGGCCCTGCTCCCGCAGGGCGGCCCGGCGGGTCTGCTTCAGCGCGCGGTCGAAGAGGACCGCCGCCGACAGGGACATACCCGCGAAGAAGTGGGGGGCACCCGCGTGGCCGACACCCCGGGGCGCGTGCACCCAGTTGAACCAGGCCGCGGCGAAGGCGAACGTCCAGACCAGTATCCGGGAGCCGAGCGCCGCGTCACCGTGGCTGGCCTCGCGCACCGCGAGGACGGAGCAGAACATCGCCGCGCCGTCCAGGCCGAACGGGACGAGGTACTGCCAGCCGCCGGACAGTCCGAGGTTCTGCTCGCCGAAGCCGACCAGGCCGTGGAAGGAGAGCAGGGCGGCGACAGCCGCACAGCAGAACAGGAGGAGGTAGGAGAGGGTGCCGTAGATGGCTTCCTTGCGTCTGCGGCGTTCCTCGCTGCGCTCCCAGGAGTCGTCCGCGCTCGTGTCCTTGACCGAGGAGCGCTTGCCGCGCGCGAGCACCGCCACCGCCGCCAGCATGCCCAGGAGAAGCACGGCGCCCGGAAGCAGCCAGTTCAGCGATATGTCGGTCAGTCTCATCTGGGTGGTCCCTTGCATTGGGATAGGGCGTAACGCCCGCCATAGTGGCCCAATCCCATCGGCCCTCAGGGGGTTTCGGGGCAAGAGGCCGCCAAGGAAGTGCAAGGGGATGCCCAGGGCGGCGTTCTGCTCGAACTGCCGCTTGAGGGGCGGGAGTTGAGTTCGAACAAGACTACCCGTACGAGTGGTTCTCCGGAAAGTTCCCGTGACGCGTGAGGAATGTGTGAATCGCTTGTGGGCGCGTGGGTGTCCGGTTCCGCGATGATCTTACGGGACGGCGGGGGTGGTTGACCCCGCGAGCGCTCAACTGGCCGTGGCCAGCAGCTTGGTGACGCGGTCGGTGTCGCAGGTGCGCGGGCAGGTGGCGCAGGTGTCCTCCGGCCGGAGCGTGTAGAACATGCAGCAGCTCGCGCGGTCCCGGGTGAGCAGGGGCTCGCCGCCGGGGCCGGTCAGCTCCCGGAACGCCGCCGTGCCGACGTACGGCTTGGTCGCACCCGGCAGGAGCAGTTCCAGCTCGCGCATCGCGCGCCGCTCCTCGACCTCGCCGAGCAGCTGGGCGATGTACCAGACCCCTTCGACGATCTCGTCGGTCGCCATGCCCCACAGGGCGCGTCCGCGCCGCCGCATCCGGGGGCCGAAACCGGTCAGCACCGGCTCCAGGTGCTCGGCGACCGCCGCCCGCACCTCCGCGCGCAGCGCCTCCTCGCCGGGGACGACCCGGGCGCCGGGCAGAGCGGCCGCCTCGTCGCCGGGCAGGCAGGCGAAGCCGGAGGGGCGGACGGCCAGGTGCCCGAGGGCGTGCCCCGGGGCGGTGCGGTCGTACGAGACGTGCGTCACGGGGTAGCGGGGGACGCGGCGGTGCAGGAACCACGGCACGGTGATCAGGAGGCAGGCGGGCCAGGCGTAGCGGTGCAGGCCGAAGCTGGCGACGACGTCGGGGCGGGCCTGCCGGTCGTAGTCCCGCTGGATCTGCTCCACGTCCCACGCCAGGAAGCGGTCGAGGGCGGGGCCTGCGGCCGCGAAGTCGGCGGCCGCGGTCCAGCCACCGCCGTGCGGGGTCTCGTCGCCCGCGTTCAGTTCGGTGACCGCCAGCCCCGGGAGAACCTCGGCCAGGCGTGCGTAGGCGCCGGAGACGGCCGAAAGGAGCGCAGGCATGTGATCACCGATCCGTCGGGGTGAAACGGGGCTCTTGAAGGTAAGCCTAACCTTACTAAGGATCTCCGGAAATTGAACTGGGATTTGAACTGCGGGCCGGGGCGCCTATGGTGCTTGACGGACGAGTGACAACCCGCCGTAATGACCCCAAGTACCGATACGTCCGGAGGAGGACCCGTGGAGCAGGGAGCGCAGGGCTCCGCGGACACGGGGACTCCGTGGGCGGCGGCGGGCCCGGCCGGACCTGGTGTGCCGGCCGGGCGGGCGCAGCCGCGGGTGCCGCAGCAGGGCGGGGCGGTGTGCGGGGAGCACACGCACAGCGAACCGCCCGCGCCGGTCGTGGCGCGGGCCCGGCCGATGGTCCAGCGGGCCTCGGTGCGGGGGCAGATCCTCGACGCGCTGCGCGCCGCGCTGGTGGCGGGGGATCTGCGGCCCGGTGAGGTGTACTCGGGGCCCGTGCTGGGCGAGCGGTTCGGGGTCTCGGCGACGCCGGTCCGGGAGGCCATGCAGCAACTGGCCCTCGAGGGGGCCGTCGAGGTCGTGCCGAACCGCGGGTTCCGGGTGGTCGAGCGGGGTGTGCGGGAACTGGCGGAACTGGCCGAGGTCCGGGCGCTGATCGAGATCCCGGTGATGCTGCGGCTGGCCCGTACCGTTCCCGCCGAACGCTGGGCCGAGCTGCGGCCGCTGGCTGAGGCGACGGTCCGCGCGGCGTCCTCCGGCTGCCGCGCGACCTACGCGGAGTCCGACCGGGGGTTCCACCGGGCCGTGCTGTCCCTCTCGGGCAACGAGCAGCTGGTCCAGATCGCGGAGGACCTCCACCGCAGGGCGCAGTGGCCGTTGGTCGGGGGTGGACCGGGACTCCGGGGGCGGGCCGATCTGGTCGCGGACGCGCACGAGCACTCGGCGTTGCTGGACGCGCTGGTCGCACGGGACCTGGATGTGGTGCGCGCGCTGGTGGGCGAGCATGTCGCGGGGGCGGCTGCGGCCGGTTGAACTCGAGCGGCGGTGGGGGCGCGCGTCGTCCGCGCCTGACCGCCGTGGGTGGGCCGGGGCCGCGCCGGGGGTGTCCGTCCTCGGAACGGCGCGATGGGGTTGCGTGCCGACCGACTGTTCGTCGACGCGCCAACCACTGCGGGCGCGGACATCCCCCGACACGGCCCGTTCCGTCGTACGGCGGCTGCGGGCGCGTGGGGGCGAGCGCCCCGTCCCGCTCAGCCGCGGGCATACGGGCGAGACCTTGGGGAGGCGCCCCGTCACGCCGGTCCGCAGCCCCGCCCGCCCTCAGCGACAGGGCCGGGTACCCCGCACCCTCAGGCCGTCGCGGCCGGCGGGACCGGCGGAGCCAACCGGCGGGCCAGCCATGTCGGTACGCCCCCCAGCAGGCGGAACAGCCGCCGGGCCTCCTCCCGCAGCCGGGACGCCTCCGGCTCCGTCTCGGCGTCGGCGAGGGACACCAGCGCCGGGGCCGTGCCGATGAGATAACCCAGCTCCTCCCGGATCCGCAGCGACTCCGTGAAACCGTGCCGCGCCTCTGCCAACTCCCCCTCCCGCAGGGCGAGTCCCGCCAGGTGCCGCCATGTGAAGGACAGCAGCAGCGGGTCGGAGTGCGCCGTCGCCCCCGCGTGGGCCCGGCGGTACGCGGCGCGGGCGGACTGGGGCGCGCTCGTCAGGTTCTCCGCCAGGAGCCCGCGGCGGAAGTCGAGCAGGGCCCGCGCCGGAGCCCCGGGAGGGACCAGCGCCGCCGCCCGGCCGAGCGCGGCCCGCGCCTCGTCGGCCCGGTCCCGCACCGCGAGCACCGTCGCCGCGTAGGCCAAGTACCCGCGTTCACAAGCGGCCGCACCGCGTTCGTCGTCGCTGTGGGCCATCGCCTCGGCCGTGCGCAGCGCGTCCTCGGCCTCCTCCCAGCCCTGCTCGGTGTAAAGACACCGTTCCACCAGCAACGACGCGCGTTGGAGCGCCGCCGCCGGTGTGGCCGGCAGCAGCAGCGCTGCCGCGTCGGCCCAGCACCCGCGGGAGCGCAGCCGCCATACCGCGGTCTGGAGGGGATCGTCACCGGCGGTCGTTCCGTTACCAGACATGGCGGAATGCGCCACGTTGCCCTCCCCGAGCACGCCATCGAGCTGTTGAGTGGTGGCGGCATCTCAGCACGAATGGGCGGGCCGGGCCAAGAGGGTGGGTGAAGGATTTCACAAAGTCGTGGGACTCGGGGGCGGTCCGGGTTCGGACCGGGACGCCCCGCGGCTCAGCTCATACGCAGGGCCAGGAAGAAATCCAGCTTGTCCTCGAGCCGCGACAGGTCACGGCTCGTCAACTGCTCGATCCGGCCGACGCGGTAGCGCAGCGTGTTGACGTGCAGGTGCAGACGGGTGGCGCAGCGGGTCCAGGAGCCGTCGCAGTCGAGGAAGGCCTCGAGGGTGGGGATCAGCTCGGCGCGGTGGCGGCGGTCGTAGTCGCGCAGGGGGTCCAGGAGGCGGGCCGTGAAGGCCCGGCGGACGTCGTCCGGGACGAAGGGCAGCAGCAGGACGTGCGAGGCCAGTTCCTGGTGGCCCGCCGCACAGACCCGGCCCGGGCGGGCCGCGGCGACGCGCCGGGCATGGCGGGCCTCCTCCAGCGCACCGCGCAGGCCCTCCGCCGAGTGGACGGCCGCGCTGACGCCCAGGGTGAGCCGGCCGTCGTCGTCCAGGCCCGCCGTGAGGGGGTCCCGTACCGAGCCCAGGAGCGCGTCCGCGAGGACGCCCGTCTCCGAGCCGTCGTGCTCCGTCGAGACGGCCGGGAGCGGGACCAGCGCGATGGCCTCGCCGCCCGTGTGGGCCACGGCGATCCGGTCGGAGTGCTCCGGCCCGACGACCGCGGGGTCGACCAGGACCTCCTCCAGCAGGGCCTGCGCCACCGGGCCGCCCTCGATCTCCTCGCCCGCCCAGTCGACGCGGGCCACGACCACCTGCCAGTGCGGCGCGGCGCCCAGGCCGGGCAGCAGCACCGGCGCGGCCACGCGAAGCCGGGCGGCGATCTCGGCGGGCGCCGCGCCCGTCTGGACCAGTTCCAGGACCTCCTGGGCCAGGCGGCGGCGGACCGTACGGGCCGCGTCGCGGCGGTCCCGTTCGACCGCGATCAGCTGGGTGACGCCGTAGAGCAGGTCGAGGCGCTCCTCGGGCCAGTCCCCGGCGTCCGCCTCCACGGCCAGCAGCCAGTCCGACAGGACGGTCTCGCGGGCGTCCCGGGCGGGCTGCGGGGAGCGGCCGGTGGAGCGGACCGGGAACAGGGAGTACGTCGTGGCGCCCAGGGCGACGCGGTGGGGGCCGCGGCGGCCCGTGCGCGTGGCGGCCAGGTGCTCTCCCGCGAGCCGTGCGCACGCCTCGGCCGGCAGGGCGGGCCCCGCCGCCTTCGAGCCGGCGATCAGGCGGCCGGTGGGGGAGAGGACCCAGGCCCGCAGGTCCAGGTCCGTGCCGAGCAGGTCGAGCACCACGTCGGGGCCGCCGCCCGCCGGGCCCGAGGTCATCATCCGGCGGTGGCGGTCGACGACCGCCGCGAGGTCGCCGGCGCGCTCACCGGACACCTGCCGTACGACGTGTTCGGTGATGGTCGCGAACGCCACCGACTCGTGCACCGCGAAGAGCGGGAGGTGATGCCGGGCGCAGGCCACGACCAGGTCCTCCGGTACGTCCCCGAGTTCGGCCTCGCCCGCGGCGAGGGCCGTCACGCCCGCCTGCACCAGGATCCGGACGAACGGCTCCGAGTCGCCGGCGTCCCGGCGCCAGGCCAGGCCCGTGAGCACCAGTTCGCCGCCCGCGAGGTAACGGCTGGGGTCGCGCAGGTCGGTGGTCATCACACCCCGAACGGTGCGGTCCAGCTCGTCCTCGCCGCCGAGCAGCTTGAGGCCCAGCGCGTCGGTGTCCAGCAGTGCGCGCAGCCGCATTCTCGTCGCCGCCGTTCTTTGTCTCGAAATCAAACCCTGCCCGGGCTGTGTCCCAGGTCACGCGACTGTGTCGCGCGTTTCCACAGGAAGACGAGGAGGTTTCTGAGGGCCTCCGTTCATACGAATCTACAAGATGCCTGTCCTGGCCAGCCAACTCCTTCATGGTTTCCGTGACTGACTCGCCCGGCTCAGCGCGCTGTGTACTGAGACCACTACGCGTAAACAGCACAGGAACGAGCCGGGACCGCCGCACACGGATTGGCTCAATCTGAACGCCCCACGAGAACACGAAGAAGAGAGCCGGTTTCATGGACTTCCTTCGCCCCGCCAGCTGGGAGGAGGCGCTCGCCGCGAAAGCCGAGCACCCCTCAGCTGTGCCGATTGCGGGTGGCACCGACGTGATGGTCGAGATCAACTTCGACCACCGCCGGCCCGAGTACCTCTTGGACCTGAACCGCATCGGCGACCTCTCCGAGTGGGAGGTCGGCGAGGAGAGTGTGCGGCTGGGTGCCTCCGTGCCGTACACGAAGATCATGGAGAACCTGCGCGCCGAGCTGCCGGGGCTGGCCCTCGCCTCGCACACGGTCGCCTCGCCGCAGATCCGCAACCGCGGCGGCGTCGGCGGCAACCTCGGCACCGCCTCCCCGGCCGGTGACGCCCACCCCGCCCTGCTCGCCGCGGGCGCCGAGGTGGAGGCCGAGTCGGTGCGCGGCTCCCGCCGGATCCCGATCGACGCGTTCTACACGGGCGTGAAGCGCAACGCGCTGGCGGCCGACGAGCTGATCCGCGCCGTGCATGTGAAGAAGGCCGACGGTCCCCAGCAGTTCTCCAAGGTCGGCACCCGCAACGCCATGGTCATCGCCGTGTGTGCCTTCGGACTGGCCCTGCACCCGCAGACCCGGACCGTGCGGACCGGCATCGGTTCGGCCGCTCCGACACCCGTCCGGGCCAAGGCCGCCGAGGAGTTCCTGAACGCCGCGCTGGAGGAGGGCGGCTTCTGGGACAACGGCAAGATTGTCACCCCGTCGGTCGCCAAGCAGTTCGCGGACCTGTGCTCCGCCGCCTGCAACCCGATCGACGACGTCCGGGGCACCGCGGGCTACCGCCGCCACGCGGTCGGCGTCATGGCCCGCCGCACGCTGACCTGGACCTGGGAGTCCTACCGCGGCACCCGCCGCCTCACCGAGGGAGCTGCGTGATGCGCGTCAACTTCACGGTCAACGGCCGTCCGCAGGAAGCCGACGACGTGTGGGAGGGCGAGTCCCTGCTGTACGTGCTGAGGGAGCGGCTCGGCCTGCCGGGTTCGAAGAACGCCTGCGAGCAGGGTGAGTGCGGCTCGTGCACGGTCCGTCTGGACGGTGTGCCGGTGTGCTCGTGTCTGGTCGCCGCCGGACAGGTGGAGGGCCGCGAGGTCGTCACCGTCGAGGGGCTCGCCGACTACGCCAGGCAGCGCGCCGAGGGCGGCTGCGCGACCGGCGCCTGCGGTACGACGCTGCAGAACGCTCAGCACTGGGAGGCCAAGGGCAGCGACTCGCACACCGGCGAGGGCACCGAGCTCTCGCCGATCCAGCAGGCGTTCATCGACGCCGGCGCCGTCCAGTGCGGTTTCTGCACCCCCGGTCTGCTGGTCGCCGCCGACGAGATGCTGGAGCGCAACCCGACCCCGACCGACGCGGACATCCGCGAGGCCCTGTCGGGCAACCTGTGCCGCTGCACCGGCTACGAGAAGATCATGGACGCGGTCCGCCTGGCGGCCGCCCGGCAGGGAGAGGCGGTCTGATCATGTCTTCCCCCAACGGAACCCCCACCAAGATCACCCAGGGTTCGCAGACCAAGGGCGGCATCGGCGAGTCCACGCTCCGCCCCGACGGCATCCTCAAGGTCACCGGCGAGTTCGCCTACTCGTCCGACATGTGGCACGAGGACATGCTGTGGGGTCAGATCCTCCGCTCGACCGTCGCGCACGCCGAGATCGTGTCCATCGACACGAGCGAGGCCCTGGCCCTGCCGGGCGTCTACGCCGTGCTGACGTACGACGACCTGCCCACCGACGTGAAGAACTACGGGCTGGAGATCCAGGACACCCCGGTCCTCGCCCACGGCAAGGTCCGCCACCACGGCGAGCCGGTCGCGATCGTCGCCGCCGACCACCCGGAGACCGCCCGCCGGGCGGCCGCGAAGATCAAGGTCGACTACCGCGAGCTGCCCGTCATCACCGACGAGGCGTCGGCGACCGCGCCGGACGCGATCCTCGTCCACGAGGGCCGCGACGACCTCCCCCAAGGGCCTCCGGCAAGCTCCGGTCCAGGGGGTACCCCCATCGCCGGGCACGTCCCGCACCCCAACATCGTGCACCGCCAGCCGATCATCCGGGGTGACGTCGCCGCCGCCCGTGAGCGGGCCGACGTCATCGTCGAGGGTGAGTACACCTTCGGCATGCAGGACCAGGCCTTCCTCGGCCCCGAGTCCGGCCTCGCCGTGCCGGAGGAGGACGGCGGCGTCCACCTCTACATCGCCACCCAGTGGCTGCACAGCGACCTGCGCCAGATCGCGCCCGTGCTCGGCCTGCCCGAGGACAAGGTGCGGATGACGCTGTCCGGCGTCGGCGGCGCGTTCGGCGGTCGCGAGGACCTGTCGATGCAGATCCACGCCTGCCTGCTGGCCCTGCGCACCGGCAAGCCCGTCAAGATCGTCTACAACCGCTTCGAGTCCTTCTTCGGGCACGTCCACCGCCACCCCGCGAAGCTCCACTACGAGCACGGGGCCACCAAGGACGGCAAGCTCACCCACATGAAGTGCCGGATCGTCCTGGACGGCGGCGCCTACGCCTCCGCCTCCCCGGCGGTCGTCGGCAACGCCTCCTCCCTGTCCGTCGGCCCGTACGTGGTCGAGGACGTGGACATCGAGGCCATCGCCCTCTACACCAACAACCCGCCCTGCGGCGCGATGCGCGGCTTCGGCGCGGTGCAGGCGTGCTTCGCCTACGAGGCGCAGATGGACAAGCTCGCCGCGAAGCTCGGCATGGACCCGGTGGAGTTCCGCCGGCTCAACGCCATGGAGCAGGGCACCCTCCTGCCGACCGGGCAGCCCGTCGACTCCCCGGCGCCCGTCGCCGAACTGCTGCGCCGCGTCAAGGCGATGCCGATGCCGCCGGAGCGCCAGTGGGAGTCCAGCGAGGGCGCCGACGTACGGCAGCTGCCCGGCGGCCTGTCCAACACCACGCACGGCGAAGGCGTCGTACGCGGAATCGGCTACGCGGTCGGCATCAAGAACGTGGGCTTCTCCGAAGGTTTCGACGACTACTCCACCGCCAAGGTGCGTATGGAGGTCGTCGGCGGCGAGCCCGTCGCCACCGTGCACACCGCCATGGCGGAGGTCGGCCAGGGCGGCGTCACCGTCCACGCGCAGATCGCCCGCACCGAGCTGGGCGTCGCGCAGGTGACCATCCACCCGGCCGACACCCAGGTCGGCAGCGCCGGTTCGACGTCGGCCTCCCGGCAGACGTACGTCACCGGCGGCGCGGTGAAGAACTCCTGCGAGCTGGTCCGCGAGAAGGTCCTGGAGATCGGGCGCCGCAAGTTCGGCTCCTGCCATCCCGCCTGGGCCACCGCCGAGCTGCTCCTGGAGGGCGGCAAGGTCGTCACCGACGGCGGCGAGGTCCTCGGCGACCTGGCCGACGTCCTGGAGGACGAGGCCGTGGAGGTCGAGGCGGAGTGGCGGCACCGGCCGACCGAGCCCTTCGACCTGCGCACCGGCCAGGGCAACGGGCACGTCCAGTACTCCTTCGCGGCCCACCGCGCCGTCGTCGAGGTCGACACCGAGCTCGGCCTGGTGAAGGTCATCGAGCTGGCCTGCGCCCAGGACGTCGGCAAGGCGCTCAACCCGCTGTCCGTGCTCGGCCAGATCCAGGGCGGCACCACGCAGGGCCTCGGCGTGGCGGTCATGGAGGAGATCGTCGTCGACCCGAAGACGGCGAAGGTCAGGAACCCCTCCTTCACCGACTACCTGATCCCGACCATCCTCGACACGCCGACCATCCCGGTCGACGTCCTCGAACTCGCCGACGAGCACGCCCCGTACGGGCTGCGCGGCATCGGCGAGGCACCCACCCTGTCGTCGACCCCGGCCGTCCTCGCGGCGATCCGCGACGCGACCGGGCTCGAGCTGAACCGCACCCCGGTGAGGCCCGAGCACCTGACGGGTACGCAGCTCTCCGCGGGCTGAGCAGTCACGATCGCCTGGAGGCTTCGTCCCCCAGGCTTCCCCCTGTTCGTCTCGGGCCGTCCCCCGGGTCGTGAACATCCCAACCCCCTTTGAAACTTGGGAGACGGCACCCATGACCCAGCAGTCAACAGAGCCGAGGACCACAGCCGACGACGCGGGTGAAGGCACCCGCGTCCCGGCCGGACGGTCCTGGCTCGACCGGTACTTCCACATATCCCACAGAGGGTCCAGCGTCGCCCGTGAAGTGCGCGGCGGCATCACGACCTTCATGGCGATGGCGTACATCCTCCTGCTCAACCCCTTGATCCTGTCCGGCAAGGACGCGGCCGGGACCACGCTCGCCCAGCCGGCCCTGATCACCGCCACCGCGTTCGCGGCGGCCCTCACGACCCTGCTGATGGGCTTCGTCGGCAAGGTGCCCCTGGCCCTCGCCGCCGGCCTCTCCGTCTCCGGAGTCCTCGCCTCCCAGGTCGTACCCGAGATGACCTGGCCGCAGGCGATGGGCATGTGCGTGATGTACGGCGTGGTCATCATGCTGCTGGTCGTCACCGGCCTGCGCGAGATGATCATGAACGCGATCCCGCTCGCGCTCAAGCACGGCATCACCATGGGCATCGGCCTGTTCATCGCCCTCATCGGCTTCTACAAGTCCGGCTTCGTGCACCAGGGCGAGGCCACGCCCCTCGCGCTCGGACCGGCGGGCGAACTGGCCGGCTGGCCCGTTCTGCTGTTCGCCGGGACGCTGCTGCTGATCTTCATGCTCCAGGCCCGGAACGTCCCGGGCGCCATCCTCATCGGCATCGTCAGCGGCACGGTCGTCGCGGCGGTCCTGAACGCCGCAGGCGTCGTCGACCCCAAGCAGTGGGCGGGCGGCGCACCCGAACTGCACGGCAGCGCCGTCTCCATGCCCGACTTCTCACTCTTCGGCGACGTCGAGTTCGGCGGCTGGGGCGAGGTCGGCGCGATGACCGTGGGCCTGATCGTCTTCACGCTGGTGCTCGCCGGGTTCTTCGACGCGATGGCCACCATCATCGGCGTCGGCACCGAGGCGAAGCTCGCCGACGACAAGGGCCGCATGCCGGGCCTGTCCAAGGCACTGTTCATCGACGGGGCCGGCGGTGCGATCGGAGGTGTGTCCGGCGGCTCCGGCCAGACCGTGTTCATCGAGTCGGCGACGGGGGTCGGCGAGGGCGCCCGCACCGGCCTGGCCTCCGTGGTCACGGGCCTGTTCTTCGCGGCCTGCCTGTTCTTCACCCCGCTCACGGCGATCGTGCCGTCGGAGGTCGCGTCCGCCGCCCTCGTCGTCATCGGCGCCATGATGCTGATGAACGCCCGGCACGTGGACTGGGCCGACCGGGCCACCGCCGTCCCGGTGTTCCTCACGGTCGTGCTGATGCCGTTCACGTACACCATCACCACCGGTGTCGCGGCGGGCGTCATCTCCTACGTCGCCATCAAGACCGCCCAGGGCAAGGTGCGCGAGATCGGCGCCTTCATGTGGATCCTCGCGGCGGTGTTCCTCGTCTACTTCGCCCTCAACCCGATCGAGAGCTGGCTGGGCGTCCACTGACGCTCCGCCCGCCGCAACCTCAAGGAGACCGAGACAGATGCTGGACATCGCCGAGGAGCTGAACCGGTGGGTCGAGCAGGGCCGTGACTTCGCCGTGGCCACCGTGGTGGCCGTCGGCGGCAGCGCGCCCCGCATGCCCGGCGCCGCGCTCGCGGTGGACGCCGAGGGCACGGCGATCGGCTCGGTCTCCGGGGGGTGCGTGGAGGGCGCGGTCTACGAGCTGTGCGCGCAGGCGCTGCGGGACGGCGGGACCGTCCTGGAGCGCTTCGGATACAGCGACGACGACGCCTTCGCCGTGGGGCTGACCTGCGGCGGCGTCATCGACATCCTGGTCACCCCGGTGCGGGCCGCCGATCCGGTCCGCCCGGTGGTCGAGTCCGCGCTGACCGCCGCCGCCCGAGGGGAGGCGGCGGCGGTGGCGCGGATCGTGTCGGGCCCGCGCGAACTGACGGGCCGGGCCCTGCTGGTCCGTCCCGACGGCTCCCGTGACGGCGGCTTCGGCGCCCATCCGGAACTGGACCGCACGGTCGCCGCCGAGGCCGCCGCCTTCCTCGACGCCGGCCGAACCGGCACCGTGGAGATCGGCGAGCAGGGCTCACGCTGCGGAGCGCCCCTCACGGTCCTCGTCGAGTCCTCGGTCCCGGCGCCCCGCATGATCGTGTTCGGCGCGATCGACTTCGCCTCCGCACTGGTCCGTGTCGGCAAGTTCCTCGGATACCACGTCACCGTGTGCGACGCGCGGCCCGTCTTCGCGACCCGGACGCGCTTCCCGGAGGCCGACGAGATCGTCGTCGAGTGGCCCCACCGCTACCTGGAGGGCACGGACGTCGACGCCCGCACGGTCCTGTGCGTCCTCACCCACGACGCCAAGTTCGACGTGCCCCTGCTGAAGCTGGCGCTGCGCCTGCCGGTGGCGTACGTCGGCGCCATGGGCTCCCGGCGCACCCACCTGGACCGCCAGACCCGCCTGCGGGAAGTCGGTGTCACCGACCTGGAGTTGAGCCGCCTGCACTCGCCGATCGGCCTGGATCTCGGTGCCCGTACGCCCGAGGAGACGGCTCTGTCGATCGCGTCGGAGATCGTCGCCGGGAAGCGGGGCGGGAGCGGGGTCTCGCTGACCGGGGCGCACACGCCGATCCACCACGAGCCGGAGTCGGACGCCGTGGGGCGGATCGGGTCGGTGGCCTGAGCCCCGCCGGGAACGACGTGCCGCCGGCCGGTGCGTCAGGGCTGTCTGAGCAGCCGGTTCAGGGCCCTCCCGAACACGTACCGCGAGGAGCGCCGCACCATCCCGTCGAAGAGCGACGGCAGAAACCGGATCCGGATCTCCTCCCGCCAGATCACCCGTGTGCGGCCCCCCGGCCCCGGCCGCACCTCGAGTTCGGCCCACCCCAGCACCACACGGCCCCGCTTCTCCAGCCGGCACATCCCCGGAGCCCCGTCGTCCGGCGGCTGCCACACCGTGACCTCCATCGGGTCGTCGAAGACCAGCGGCCCGGCACCCGAGCGGGCCACGACGAGAGTGCCCTCGCGTGTCGGCTCGGGCGGCACGACCCTGACCACCGTCAACGGCACCGACTCACCGTGCCGCGGCCACTGTGTGATCCGCCGCCACGCCTCGTCGAGGGGGAGCGGGGCCGTGCGTTCGAGCAGGATGTTCGCCACGGCACGATCGTAGGGCTGCCCCGGCCGGCTGCCGAGGAGCCCGCGCGGGGCGCGGCGGGCGCGCACGGCGGCGCCCACGGGTCGTCACGCCCGCACCGGAGGGCGGTCGTTCGCGCCGGCTACCGGTACACCTTCCCCGGCTCCGCCTTCCCCGGTGCCAGGAGCTGGGGCACCGTCACGAAGACGTAGCCGCGTTCCTTCAGCGCGTCGACGATCCCCGGCACGGCCGGCACCGTGCCGTCGTAGAGGTCGTGGAGGAGGATGATCCCGTCCCGGGAGGACTGGGCGAGGACGCGGCGGGTGATCAGGTCGGAGTCGGTCGTCCGGTAGTCCTTGGCCGTCACGCTCCACAGCACTTCGGAGAGGCCCAGTTCGCGGCAGATGGCGTGCACGGTGTCGTCGGTGCGGCCCTGCGGCGGGCGCATCAGGGTGGGGCGGCGGCCGGTGAGGCGTTCTATCTCCTCGTTGGGGCGTTCCAGTTCCTCGCGTATCTCCTCGGGTCTGAGCCGGGTCAGGATCTTGTGGTCCCAGGTGTGGCTGGCCACCTCGTGGCCCTCGTCGGCCATGCGCCGCACCAGCTCCGGGTACTTCTCGATGTGCCGCTTTCCGAGGAGGAAGAAGGTCGCCGGGACGTGTTTCTCCTTCAGGATGTCCAGCAGCCGGGCGGAGTGCTCGCTCGGCCCGGCGTCGAAGGTGAGTGCGATGCACTTGGCCTCGCGGCAGTCCACGGTGCCGAAGCGGGCCGCCTGCCCGTCCGTGGCCGGGCGGGCCCGGACGGCGCTGGGGGCCGTGGTGTCGGCCCCCGTGCAGCCGCTCAGGGCGAGGGTGAGGGCGGCGGTTGCCGCGAGCGTTCCGGCCGTTCGGAACGCGGTCCCCGTTTTCTTCATCTTCTTGGTCAGAGAAGGCATGCCGGGACTATATATCGCGTGTATACGCGCGGTTTATAGTCATCGAGGCGTTCCCTGACGGCCCGGCCAGGTGTTTGAGGGGGCCTTACCGCGGCACTCGCCAGCACGGTAGTCCGCGCACGCCGCCGGAGGGAGGGCCGCACGCATGACCCCGTACGCCGTCGTGATCCCCACCCTCGCCCCGGACGCCCTCGCCGACTGTCTCGCCGCGCTCGCCGCCGCGACCGGGCCGCGCCCCGAGGAGATCGTCCTCGTCGACGACCGGGCCGACCGCGAACCCGGGCCGCTGCAGCACCCGTTGAGCGTCCTCGGCGACCTGCGGGAGCGGACCACCGTGCTGGGCGGCGGCGGTCGTGGGCCCGCCGCCGCCCGCAACACCGGGCTGCGGGCCGTGCACACGCCCTGGACCGTGTTCCTCGACGACGACGTCCAGGTGGGGGCCCGCTGGTGCGAGCAACTGGCCGAGGACCTCGCCGAGGCGTCCCACGACACCGCGGGCGTCCAGGGTGTCCTCGCCGTGCCCCTGCCCGGCGAACGCCGCCCCACCGACTGGGAACGCGGCACCGCTGGACTCGTCCGGGCCCATTGGGTCACCGCCGACATGGCCTACCGCACGGAGGCCCTGAAGCAGCTCGGAGGCTTCGACGAACGCTTCCAGCGCGCCTGCCGCGAGGACGCCGACCTCGCGCTGCGCGTCCTCGACTCGGGCTGGCGCATCCGGCAGGGTCGCCGCACCACCCGCCACCCCGTGCACCCCGCCTCGCGCTGGGCGTCCGTGCGCCAGCAGCGCGGCAACGCCGACGACGCCCTCATGCGGCATCTGCACGGCCCCGACTGGTGGGCCAAGGCCGTCGCACCGCGCGACCGGATCCGCACCCACGCGGCCATCACGACCGCCGGCGTCGCCGCCTGCGCCCTCGCTGCCACCGGGCACGGCCGGGCCGCGACGGCCTGCGCACTCGGCTGGGCGGCCGGCACCGCGCGGTTCGCCCGCGCCCGCATCGTCCCCGGCCCGCGCACCCGCCACGAGGTGACGACGGTGCTGGCGACCAGCGTGCTCATCCCGCCCACCGCGACCTGGCACCGGCTGGCAGGTGCCTGGCGCCACCGTCACACCCCCGCCTGGCAGGAGGAGGCCACCCCGTGAGCCCGGTGAAGACCGTGCTGTTCGACCGCGACGGCACGCTCGTCGAGGACGTCCCGAACAACGCCGACCCCGACCGCGTACGCCCGGTCGAGGGCGCCCGCGAGGCGCTCGCCCTACTGCGCCGGCACGGCATCCGCACCGGCGTCGTCACCGACCAGCCCGGTGTCGCCCGCGGACTGCTCACCGACGCCGACGTCCGCCGCGTCAACCGCCGCGTCGACGAACTCCTCGGCCCCTTCGACGTGTTCGCCGTCTGCCCGCACGGACCCGACGACGGCTGCCACTGCCGCAGGCCCGAACCCGGCATGCTGCTGTGGGCGGGCGGGCGGATCTGCACCGGGCCCGCCGAGCTCGTCGTCATCGGCTCCACCGCCGTCGGCGCCGAGGCCGCCCGCCGTGCGGGCGCTCGCGGCATCCTCGTCCCGAACGGGCGCACCCGCACCGAGGAGGCCACGCGGGCCGACCACGTCGCCCCGAACCTGCCTACCGCCGTCCGCGCCGTACTGGACGGACTGCCGAAGGGCCGTGTCCTCGCCGACGAACGCCCCGTCCAGGAGGCGTTCACGGCCGGCCCCGGACCGGGCCGGCATCGGTGTCGTCCGGCGCGCCACGGAACGGCCGCCCGCACTGACGTGGCCACCGTGGTGGTGCGCGGGACCCGATGAGCGGGCCCGCGGCGGCGGGCCCGGCGTGCGGGGGCAGGCTGCCGGCATGACCCCGGACCGGACGGCGCAGGACGCCCGCCCCCGCTTCCTCGTCCCGCGCGCCCCCGACTCGGTGACCTCCTCCCGGCCTCCCGCGCATCACCGCCGGCGGCGTCCTGCGTGCCGGCGGCGAACTGCCCGGCGCCCCGCGGCCGTAGCGACGAAAACGGCGCTCAGTTTCCGCACCACCGGCACATCAGCCGGAACCCGGCGAACACCGTCAGGGGCCACAGCGCGGCGAACGCCCAGATCACACCCGGCTCGGACGTGACGATCCCGGAGGCCATCAGCCCGGCCGACATCGCGAGCAGGACCACCACGGTCCCGACGCGGGGGCGGTAGGCGGCCAGACGGGCCAGGACGCGGGCGGGGGCGGGGCGGCGGTTTACTCGGTGGGTGCGCAGCTTGCGGTCGAGGCGACGGTCGCGGCGCAGAGCGCGTTCCATCTCGTCGAGGATGCGCTGCTCGTTCTCGGGAAGTCGGCCGGTGGACATGCGCTCTCCTTCCGGGGCGGCCGGATCGTCTCTCCTCCCGGGGGGACGTGCGGCGTGGGGAAGTGCAGCGGGGGACGTACCCGCGGGTGCCCCCTGGTGCCCCCGCGCTAACCGGGCACGGGCCGCGCCAGTGCCTCGACGAGCCGGTCCGCGCTGTCCGGCACGGTGCCTTCGCGGAACCCGTCGCGGATCTGCCGCGCGGTCACCCGGCCGCCGGTCAGGCACCAGTCCCACCAGCGGTCCAACTGCCTCACGTCCAGCCGCTCGGCGCGTACCAGCGCGGGCCAGCCGCAGGCACGGGCCTGCGCGGTCAGCTTGGCGCCGCCCGCGACCGGGTCCACGGCCAGTACCGGCGTGCCGACCCGCAGTGCGATCACCAGCCCGTGCAGCCGGTCGGTGACCACGAGGTCCAGCCGGGCCAGCACGGACTGCAGCTGCGCGGGCGTCGCGCTCAGATGCCAGTCGTGCGTGTCCAGCCGGGTCTCCAGCTCCAGCCGTCCGCAATCCTTCGTGGCCAGCCAGCGCGTCACCTCCTCGGCGACCTGACCGTGCCGCCGCAGCTGCCCGTACTCGTGCTGCCCGTGCGCGAGGATCACCCCGACGACGGGCCGCGCCGGTACGTCCGGGGCGCGGGCCGCGAGGTCCTCCACCGGCTCGCTGTCCGGGCCGTCCCGGGGCAGCACCCGGTGGAAGCCGGTGACGGCCGCGCTGCCGGGGTCGATCACCGAGGTGCCGACGGCGATCCGCACGCAGTGCGCGAACCGCCGGTGCAGCTCCTCCACCTGCGGCCCGTGCAGCGGGCCGCACACGAACACCAGGTGGGTGTAGTCCTCGGGCCACAGCCGGTCCAGATGCAGCGCCTCCGGACGGAAACGGGGACTCCAGGCGACGTCGTAGGGGATACCCGTCCCCCGCAGCACGTCCTCCACCCGGCGCAGGGCCAGCACGTCCCCGGCGGTCGCCTCCCTGTCCCGGAAGCTGAACCACCCGGTGAGCAGCACCCTGCGCGGTCGCTTGCCCTCTTGTGTGTGCACATGCCCTGAGTGCCCGCCCACCGGAAAGACATTCAGGGCATTACGCGCATTTACCGTGCGGTCACTGGGTGTGGAAGGTGGCGTCCGCCCGGTCGGTCGCGGTGCTCACCGCCTGCACGTTCAGCAGGTACTCCCAGTGGCGTACGTATCGCCCCGGGTAGTTGGAGGACTCGTACGACACGCCGGCGGGGTCCGCGAGTCCGGCGCGCTGCCGGAAGGCCGCGTCGGACGCGAACTGCGCGCTTCCGTCGTTCTTCTCCAGCCACACCTCGAAGTTCTTGTGCCGCAGGTAGTAGCCGGGGAAGTTGGCCGACTCCAGCGAGACGGTTCCGCTGCCGGCGAGCCCGGGCACGACACGGAACTGCGAGTCGGCGAGCTTGGTGACGTTCGCCTCGATCCGGGCCCGGTAGTCGTAGTGCCGGACGAAACGGTCCGGGACGTTGTACGAGGAGAAGCGCTGCGGGGTGACCCCGTCGGCCACCGGGATGCCGAAGCTGGGCGTGCCGTCGGCGTTCCAGTACACCTTCTGCACCCGGGTGCGGCGGTTGGGGTCGTCGAGGGGGTCGCCGCTGATGTCCTTGTAGCTGCGGTCGTGGTAGACGAGGATGTCGCTCCTGCCGTCCTCGGAGACCGTGAACGAGTTGTGGCCCGGGCCGTACTGGCTGGTCGCGGCGCTGCTCGCGAACACCGGGGCGGTGCTCTTGCTCCAGGACGCCTGGCTGAGCAGGTTCGCGCTCGCGGAGGCGGTGAGCATGCCCAGGCAGTAGTTGGCGTCGGTGGCGCTGGCGGAGTACGTCATGAAGACCTTGCCGCCGCGCTGGATCACGGCCGGGCCCTCGTTGACCTTGTAGCCGACGGTCTCCCAGGAGTAAGTGGGCCGTGACAGCATCACCGGAGTGCCGGTGATCGTCCAGGGGTTGGCCATCTTCGCCAGGTAGACGTCGGTGTTGTTGTTCACGGACGGGTCGCGCTGTGCCCAGGCCAGGTAGCGCACGCCGCCCACGACGAAGGTTGTGGCGTCGAGCGAGAAGCTCTCCCACTGGGTCCTGATCTGGCCCTTCTCCGTCCAGGAGGCCGTGAGCGGGTTGGCGCCGGTGCCCTCCAGGACGTACATCCGGATCGCCCACACGTCGTTGGTGGCGCCGGCGGCGAAGTGCACGTACCACTTGCCGTCGATGAAGTGGATCTCCGGCGCCCAGATGTGGGCGCCCATCACGCCGCTGGCGTGCTTGGTCCAGATGGTGCTCTCGGGGGCCGTCTTGAGCCCCTGGATGGTGGTCGCCCGGCGCAGCACGATCCGGTCGTACTCGGGGACGGTCGCGGTGAAGTAGTAGTAGCCGTCGGTGTGTTTGAAGATGTGCGGGTCGTCCCGCTTCTCCGCGATCGGGTTGGTGTACGTGACGGCGGGGGAGTCGGGCGCGGCGGCCTGCGCGGGCGCGCTCCCGAGGCAGGTCGCGAGGGTGACGAGGACGGCGAGGAGCAGCCGTACGGCCATACGTCTCAAGGAGGTTCTCCAGAGGGTGGTCGGGGGTGGGAACGAGCTGCCTCTGTCCGGCATTTCGAACGTAGTTCGTGAATTCGGCCATGAAGTGGTCAGAAGATAAGGGGGCTCCTACCGCCGTCAACGGTTCGGGCGGCGGGCCGCGCGGCTAACTAGGCGCGCACCCGCTTCGCGGCGGCGGGTGCCAGCCCGGCGCGCATCCCGCGCGTGCCGCTGCCGGGGCGAGGATCCAGGCCCTGTCCGGGGACAGCGGGGTGCCGAACTGCCGCCGGACGACCCGGGGCGGGGCCCCCTCGAAGTCCCCGAGCCGGGCCGCGAGGGTGTTCGCGGGGTCGGTCCGGGCGTGTTGCTCCCGCCGCGGCCGGCGGGGCAGGTCGCGTTCCGTCAGGACCGCCTTCCTGAGCGGCGGCTGCCGGCCGTCGGGCACGCCCATGTGCTGGGCCGGACCAGGCGGTGTGGCTGACGGTGCGGCTCCGGGGCCGGCGTCACCCGGCCGTACGCTGGACGCATGACGCGTACGGCTCGTACGGCTCGTCCGGCGGAGCGGACGCCGGTCTCGGTCACGGTCCGGCCGTCGGCAGCCGCCCTGGTGCCCCTGATCGGCGCGATGGGCTACGCCGAGGGGCGGTTCGCGCACTCCGCCGAGCTGGCCCTGCCGACCGGCGAGGCGCAGCTGCTGGTGAACCTCGACGGGGACGCCCTGTCCTCCTCCCCGCTGCGGGGCGCGGAACGGCAAACCCGGGGCGCTGCCGTGCACGGGCCGTACACGGAGCCGGCCCTGATCGACCCGGCGCAGCAGCGGGCCGTCCTGTGGGTGGCGTTCCGCCCCGCGGGCGCCCACCCCTTCCTCACCGCCCCGGTCTCCGCGGTCCGCGACGAGCTGGCCGGCCTCGACGAACTGTGGGGCACGGACGGCACGGTGCTGCGCGAGCGGCTGCTGGAGGCCATGGCCGCCGGTGGCCCCGAGGCCGGGCTGCGGGAGCTGGAGACGGCCCTGCTGGGGCGGGCGGTACGCCCGCTGGAACCCGACCCGGCGGTCCGCCTCGCCGCGGCGCTGCTCGATCGCGGCACCCCCGTGGGCGAGGTCGCCGACCGACTCGGCTGGAGCGCCGGACGGCTGGCCCGCAGATGCGGCGAACAGCTGGGGCTCCCGCCGAAGCGGTATGCGCGCATCCGGCGCTTCCAGCGGCTGCTGGGCCGCGTGAACGCCGGGCACGGGGCGCCGGACTGGGCGGCGCTCGCCGCGGACTGCGGCTACCACGACCAGGCCCATCTGATCCACGAGTTCCGCGCCCTCGCCGGGATCACCCCGACCGCGTACGCACCGCGCTCGCCGCTCGAACGCAACCATGTTCCGCTCGGCGGGTGACGGGCCCCGCCCGGCCGGCCGTTTTCTACAATCCACGGCTCCCGTGACCCGCGATCGTGAAGGCATGACGCACGCAACCGATCCACAGACCGTCACCCGCCTCTACGCCCGGCTCGTGGTCTCCGACGGGGCCCGGGCCATCGACTTCTACCGGGCCGCGCTCGGCGCCGAGGAGACCGAGCGGTACACCGGCCCCGAGGGGAAGATCGTGCACGCGATGCTGCGTCTCGGCGACGCGGTGATCGCGGTCAAGGACGCCGACGACGGGGACCCGGCGCCCACGTCCCTCGGCGGCAGCCCGGTGATCATGGCGCTCGACGTGTCCGACGCCGACGCCGTGGCCGAGGCCCTGCTGCGTGGCGGGGCCACGGTCGTCCACCCCGTCGCCGACCAGCACTACGGGCAGCGGGGCGGCCGCCTCGCCGACCCGTTCGGCCATCTCTGGATGATCTCCCAGACGATCGAGGACCTGACGCCCGATGAGATCCAGCAGCGCACCGACGAGTTGTTCACCTGACCGGCGGCGTCAGCGGGACTGCGCGGCCGGTTCCTCCACCGCCGCGTTCGCGTCCACCTTGCCGCCGGGGTGCCGCAGGGCACACAGGAAGCCGATACCGAGGGCGATGGCCATGCCGTAGAACACCCACTGGTTGGCCTCGGCGAAGTCCATGCGGATCGCGGACATCGACTCCCGGGTCGCCTCGGCGGCGGGGCCGGTGCCGGTGGGCGGCCGGGAGTCGCCGCTGCCGGTGATCGACTCGGTGACGTCGCGGGCCACGGTGTTCGCGTCCCCGGCGGACATGCCCTCGGACGTCAGGGTGCCCACCACCTTGTCGGTCGTCACGTGGGTCAGGATCGTGCCGTAGATGGCCAGGCCCACGCTCGCCGCGTAGTTGCGCACGGTCTGGGTGATGCCGGTGACCTCGCCGTACGAGGCGCCGATGGCCCGGTTGACGGCGTCCGTGGAGGCCGGCGCCAGGACAAAGCCGATGCCGGCCCCGGCCAGGGCCGCGTAGGGCCACTGGTCGTGCATGGACAGGTCGGTGAGCTTGCCCGCCCACAGGGCGAAGCCGACACAGCCCACGGCCGTGCCCAGCTTCAGCGCCGGCCGGGCGCCCTTCTTGTCGAGGATCCGGCCGCCCCACTGCGAGGCGATGGCGAAACCCGCGAAGAAGTACAGCAGGAACAGGGCCGCCTGGTTCGGCGAGGCGCTCAGGGACACCTGGGCGTACACGGAGGCGAAGAAGAACAGCGGGACGAAGGCCAGCATCGAGAAGAACAGCACCGCCGCGTCCATCGTGAACGCCTTGTCCCGGAAGACCCGCAGGTCGATCAGCGGATGCTCCACCTGCCGCTCGAAGCGGACGAACCCGGCGAGTACCGCGAGGCCGCCCGCGATGCACACCCAGGTCGCCCAGCTGTCCCAGCCCCAGGACCAGGCCTGCTGGAAGCCGAGGACGCTCAGGCCCATGCCGGCCACGATCAGGGCTGCTCCCGGGACGTCCAGGGTGCCGGACCGCCGCCGGTCGGAGATGTGCGCCAGGGCCGTGAGGACCAGCGCCACGATCGCCACGGGCACGTTGACCCAGAACACCGCGCGCCACGTCCAGTTCGTCAGCCAGCCGCCCAGCAGCGGGCCGACGGCGGTCAGCGCGCCGGTGACCCCGAAGAACAGGGCCAGGGCACGGCCGCGCCGCTCGACCGGGAACACCGCCACCACCACGGCCAGGGCCGCGGGGAACAGCAGCGCCGCCCCCAGCCCCTGGGTGGCGCGGAAGACGATCAGCCAGGCCTGGGCGGCACCGCCTTCGGGGACGCAGCCGCACAGTACCGAGGAGACGACGAACACCAGCGTGCCGATGACGACGACCCGGCGCGGCCCGTAGAGGTCCGCCAGACGCCCGCCCAGGGCGAAGAACGCGGCGAGGGCGAGCAGGTAGGCGTTGACCACCCACTGCATGCCGGAGGACGACAGACCCAGTTCGCGGACGATGTCCGGGGCCGCGATCGACACGATGGTCTGGTCGATGAAGGTCATGGCGACGGCGAACATCATCGCCGCCAGCGCGACGGTCTGCTGCGGTGCGAATCGGGAGGGGGCGGCGGCCTCGCCGCGCCCCGGGCGTGTGCTGCTCACGACATCAGTCTGCGCCCGGCCGCGTCGTGTCGCATCACAGGACGGCGGCCCCGGCCCACCGCACACGCCGGCGACGAGCGACCGGAACGACAAACGGGCGACGCGTGACCGTGCCCCTCGAGAAGACCGTCGGCCCGGGGGTCGGCACATCGCCTTCCGCGACGGCGCGCAGGGCGAACTGATGCAGCGTCATGTCCCGTGCAGTGAAGTGCTGGTCTGTTCCTGGGCGGTGACCGTCGGCTTCATGTTCCCGCCGCCGTCCGGATGGGGACTGACTCTCATGGGGGTGGGCGGCGGGCTCCCTCGCGGTCACCCGCATCGGCGTCCCGGCCCGGTGGATCACCCTGGCCGAGGCCGTCGGGCTGACCGCGCTGCCCGGCCACAGCGTGGCGATGCACACAAGCGCCCCGCCCGGCAACCCCTCGGCGGTGTGAGGACGGCCTCCTCGGCCGTGTGACCACGGTCCGCCCCGTACACCGCGTCGAACGTGCAGGATGCGGGCACCAAGGAGTGCAGGCACCGGAACGACAGGAGAGGCAGACGATGGTCCCAGCGGAACCGGAACCCCAGCGGATCGGCGTACCCGCCGAATCCACTGCGGGCGAGACCAGGGTGGCGGCCACACCGGCCACCGTGGGGAGACTTGTCGCGCTCGGGTACGACGTGGTGGTCGAACCGGGAGCGGGAGCCTCGTCCCGCTTCTCCGACGCGGCGTACGAGGAGGCGGGGGCCCGGCTCGGCGACCCGTGGCAGGCCGAGGTCGTGCTCAAGGTGAACGGCCCCTCCAGCGAGGAGATCGGCCGGCTGCGCGACGGGGCGACCCTGATCGCGCTGATCAGCCCCGCCCTCAACCCCGAACTGGTCGAGGAACTGGCACGGCGTCCGATCACCGTGCTGGCCATGGACGCCGTCCCGCGCATCTCGCGCGCCCAGTCCCTGGACGTCCTCAGCTCGATGGCGAACATCGCCGGCTACCGGGCCGTGGTCGAGGCGGCGCACGCCTTCGGACGCTTCTTCACCGGCCAGGTGACCGCCGCCGGCAAGGTGCCGCCCGCGAAGGTGCTGGTGGCCGGCGCCGGGGTGGCCGGGCTCGCGGCGATAGGAGCGGCCCGCAGCCTCGGCGCCGTCGTCCGCGCCACCGACCCCCGGCCCGAGGTCGCCGAGCAGGTGCGCTCCCTGGGCGGGGAGTTCCTGACCGTGACCGCCGAGCAGGAGGTGAGCACCGACGGTTACGCCAAGGCCACCTCCGACGACTACAACCGGCTCGCCGCCCGGCTCTACGCGGAGCAGGCCGCGGACGTCGACATCATCGTCACGACCGCGCTCATCCCCGGCCGCCCGGCGCCGAGGCTGATCACGGCCGAGGACGTCGCGCGCATGAAGCCCGGCAGCGTGATCGTCGACATGGCCGCGGTCCAGGGCGGCAACGTCGAGGGCACGGTCGCCGGGAAGGCCGTCGTCACCGACAACGACGTGACGATCATCGGCTACACCGACCTGCCCGGCCGCCTCCCCGCCCAGGCCTCGCAGCTGTACGGCACGAACATCGTCAACCTGATGAAGCTGCTCACGCCCGGCAAGGACGGCCGGCTCGTCCTCGACTTCGACGACGTCGTGCAGCGGTCGATGACCGTGGTCCGCGAGGGCGAGAAGACCTGGCCGCCGCCCCCGGTCCAGGTGTCCGCCGCACCTGCCCCGGGCGGGGCGAAGGAGCCGGAACCGGCGGCCCCTGCCGAGACCCCGGCCAAGGCCGCCCGCCCGGCCTGGTCCGCGTACGCCCTGGTCGGTGCCGGAGCGCTCGCGCTGTTCCTGCTGACGGCCTTCTCCCCGAGTGAACTCCTCGGCCACTTCACGGTGTTCGTCCTGGCGATCGTCATCGGCTTCTACGTCATCGGCAACGTGCACCACGCGCTGCACACCCCGCTGATGTCGGTCACCAACGCCATCTCCGGCATCGTCGTCGTCGGCGCGCTGCTGCAGATCGGGCACGGGAACACCGCCGTCACCGTGCTGTCGTTCGCCGCGATCCTGCTGGCGAGCATCAACATCTTCGGCGGATTCGCCGTCACCCGCCGCATGCTCGGCATGTTCTCGAAGGGCTGATCAGGGATGACCACAGACACGGCCGCCCAGGCCGCCTACGTCGTCGCCGCGCTGCTGTTCATCCTCAGCCTCGCCGGCCTCTCCCAGCACAAGACGTCCCGTTCGGGGGTCGTCTGGGGCATCGCGGGCATGGTCGTCGCCCTGGCCGCCACGGTCGGGCTCGCCTCCCGCAGCATCACCGCGACCGGGCTCGTACTGATCGCCGTCGCCACGGCCCTGGGTGCGGGCATCGGCCTGTGGCGGGCCCGGGTGGTCGAGATGACCGGCATGCCGGAGCTGATCGCCATCATGCACAGCCTCGTCGGCCTCGCCGCCGCGTTCGTCGGCTGGAACGGCTACCTGGACGTCGACGCCGAGCTCTCCGGTTCGCTGCTGGCCATCCATCACGCCGAGGTGTTCATCGGGGTGTTCATCGGCGCCGTCACCTTCACGGGTTCCGTCGTCGCGTACCTGAAGCTCTCGGCGCGCATCAACTCCCGCCCGCTCACGCTGCCGGGCAAGCACGTCCTCAACGTCGGGGCGCTCGTCGCGTTCGTGGGGCTCACGGTGGCGTTCGTCGTACGCCCGAACATGGGCCTGCTCATCGCCGTCACCGTGATCGCGCTCGCTCTCGGCGCGCATCTGGTCGCCTCCATCGGCGGCGGTGACATGCCGGTGGTCGTCTCCATGCTCAACAGCTACTCCGGCTGGGCCGCCGCGGCTTCGGGCTTCCTGCTCGCCAACAACCTGCTCATCGTCACCGGCGCGCTGGTCGGCTCCTCCGGTGCCTACCTGTCGTACATCATGTGCAAGGCGATGAACCGCTCCTTCCTCTCGGTGATCGCGGGCGGGTTCGGCACCCCGGCGGCTGCCGCCGACGACGGCGAGCAGGGCGAGCACCGGGAGATCAACGCCGAGGAGACCGCCGAACTGCTCCGTGACGCCACCTCGGTGATCATCACGCCGGGCTACGGCATGGCCGTCGCCCAGGCCCAGTACCCGGTCGCCGAACTGGCGCGCAAGCTGCGCGACCGGGGCGTGGAGGTGCGGTTCGGCATCCACCCCGTGGCCGGCCGGCTGCCCGGGCACATGAACGTGCTGCTCGCGGAGGCCAACGTGCCGTACGACGTCGTCCTGGAGATGGACGAGATCAACGACGACTTCGCCGCCACCTCGGTCGTCCTGGTCATCGGCGCCAACGACACGGTCAACCCGGCCGCCACCGACAACCCGGCCAGCCCCATCGCCGGGATGCCGGTCCTGCACGTGTGGGAGGCGGCCAACGTGATCGTCTTCAAGCGCTCCATGGCCGCCGGTTACGCGGGTGTGCAGAACCCGCTGTTCTTCCGGGAGAACACCCAGATGCTCTTCGGTGACGCCAGGCAGCGCGTGGAGGACATCCTGCGCGGCCTGGACGCCCTGGACGCACCGGTTCCGGAGATGGCCGGCACGTCCCGCTGAACAGCGGGCGGCTGCCACGCGGCAGTACCACGAAAGGCCGGATCGACG
>NZ_JBHVCP010000006.1:199432-213575 GCF_042803315.1 Streptomyces sp. NPDC057424 | reverse complement strand
CGTCGCGACGGGCGAACGTTGCCTGCCGCGGCACTAGGAGACGACGTCCTTGCGGGCGAAACCGCGGAAGGCCAGGGCGAACAGCACGAGCGCGTACGTGACGGAGATCGACGTGCCCTGGATCATGTCCGACCACTCCAGCTGGGGCCGGACGGCGTCGAGCCAGGCGTACTGCCAGTGCGCGGGCAGGAAGTGGCGCCAGTCGCCGAGGGCCGTCACCTCGTCGAGGACGCTGCCGATGATGGTGAGGAACACCGCGCCGCCGACCGCGCCGAGCGGGGCGTCCGTGCGGGTCGACAGCCAGAACGCGAGGGCCGCGGTGACCAGTTGGGACACCATGATGTACGCGACGACGATCAGCAGCCGCTGGGCCGCCGTGCCGGTGGGCAGGGTGCCGCCGGTGGGCAGTTCGAGCGGGCCCCAGCCGTAGGCGGTCGTGCCGACGACGAGGGCGACGACCGGGAGCAGGACCATGGCGGCCAGGCTCAGGGTGAGTCCGACGGCGAGCTTGGACCACAGCAGCCGGGCCCGCGGCACGGGGGCCGCGAGCAGGTAGCGCAGGGAGGACCAGCTCGCCTCCGAGGCGACCGTGTCGCCGCAGAAGAGGGCGACGGGGATGACGAGCAGGAAGCCGGCCGCGGAGAAGAGGTTGACGGCGGCGAAGTTGGCTCCGGAGGCCGTCGCCGTGTCCATGAGGTTGACGCGGTTGTTGTTGCCGCCCGGGTCGCCCCCGACCTGGAAGGCGATGAGCAGGATGACCGGCAGGGCGAACAGGACGCCGCCCATCACCTGCGTGCGGCGCCGTTTCAGCTGCCGGACCAGTTCGACGCGGAACGGCAGGGTGCGGCCCGCGCGGTAGCCGTCGGCGACCTCGACGGGCGGCTCGGCGAGCTGGCTCATGCTTCGGCTCCGATCAGGGTGAGGAAGGCGTCCTCCAGGCGGCGGTGGGGGCCGACCGAGCGCACCGCCACGTCGAGCCGTACGAGGTCGGCGACCAGGCGCTGCGGGGTGCCGTCGGCGTCGAGCTGGACGAGGAGGCCCTCGTCGGTGCGCACGGCCGAGGCGACGCCCGGCAGGGCGGTGACCTTCTCCACGACGGGCTCGTCCACGGGCGTGGCCGTGCCCACGAGGAGGGTGTCGCCCGAACCGACGATGTCCTCGACCGGGCCGGTCTGGACGAGCTGTCCGTGGTCCATCACGACCAGGTGGGTGCAGGTCTGCTCGACCTCCGCGAGGAGATGGCTGGAGACGATGACCGTGCGCCCCGCTGCGGCGTAGCGGATCATCACCTCGCGCATCTCGCGGATCTGGGGCGGGTCCAGGCCGTTGGTCGGCTCGTCGAGGATGAGCAGGTCCGGCAGGCCGAGCATGGCCTGGGCGATGGCGAGGCGCTGGCGCATGCCCTGGGAGTAGGTGCGCACCGCGCGGGCGAGGGCGTCGCCCAGGCCCGCGATCTCCAGGGCCTCCTCCAGGTGCGCGTCCTCGGGCGGGCGGCCGGTGGCGCGCCAGTACAGCTCCAGGTTCTCGCGGCCGGACAGGTGGGGCAGGAACCCCGCGCCCTCGACGAAGGCGCCGACCCGGGAGAGGACCGGGGCGCCGGGGCTGATGGCGTGGCCGAAGACGCGGATCTCGCCGCCGTCGGGCTTGATCAGGCCCATCAGCATGCGCAAGGTGGTCGTCTTTCCTGCTCCGTTGGGGCCGAGCAGACCCAGGACCTGGCCCTTCTCCACGCGGAAGGAGAGGTCCTTGACCGCGTACCGGTCCGACGCCTTCGCATAGCGCTTGGTCAGGTCGGTGATCTGGAGGGGGACGTCGGCGAGTTCGGGGTCCGGCGGGGCGGGGGCGGTCGTGCGGCGGCGTCCGGTGATGATCAGTGCCAGTGCGGTCGCGGCGCCGGCGAGGGGCAGCCACCACACCCACGCGGGCAGCGCGCCCTGGGTGTCGCGCTGCCCGAGCGCGGAGGGAACCGACAGGTCGCCCTTGAGGGAGACGGTGTACGTCGCCGGGGCCGTCGGGGAGGCGTAGCCGAGGTCCGTGGAGGCGAGGACCAGGCGCAGGCGGTGGCCGTCGTCGATCTCGTGGTCGATCGCCGGGAGCGTGATGGTGACGTCCTTGCCGGCCTTCGCGCCCTCGACCCTGATGGGCGTCACCAGCTGGGAGGGCAGCACCGGCTGGCTCCGGCCCGGGCCGACGTCGTAGAGCTTCGCGAAGAGCACGGCGTCGTCGCTGGTGGACTTCACGTGGACGGTCGCCGTCGGGGAGCCGGTGATCTGGGCGTCCTCGCGGAAGGGCGCCGACTCGAACGCGGCGAACTGGCCGGGGAAGTCGAGGGAGACGCCGATACCGAGCGAGGAGAGCTGGCTGAGGCCGCCGGCGCCGCCGAGGCCGGGCAGGGCGGAGACGCCGGGCGGGCTGGCACCGGGCGGGTTGTCGAAGCTCTGCTCGCGGCCGGCCAGGGCGATGGAACGCTGCTTGCTCTCCAGGCCGGGGTAGCGGTCCGAGGTCACTCCGGTCAGGCGGGGTTCACCGTCGCCGGAGCCCATGCCGAGGGTGCGGGTGACGCGGAAGGCGGGGCCGGTGCCGGCGCCCTTGTCCTGCTTCAGGTAGCGGTCGAACCAGGTCGTGACCCGGTCCTGGACGCGGCCGGTCTCCATGTCGCCGCCGTCGTGGCCGCCCGCGATCCAGTCGACGTCGACGGGGGCGCCGTTGGCGCGGATCGCCTTCGCGGCCTGGTCGGCCTGGCCGAGCGGGAAGAGGGAGTCGGACTGGCCCTGCATCAGCAGCGTCGGCACCTTGATGTTCTTGCCGACCGCGGACGGCGAACGCTCCTCCAGCAGCTTGCGGGCCTGCGCGTCCGGCCTGCCCGACTCGGCGACCCGCTCGTACATCCGGCACAGCGTGGGCTCGAACTTCTCGCAGCCGCCGCCGGAGTTGACGAAGATGCCGGCCCAGAGCTTCTTGAACACACCGTTCGGGAAGAGGGCGTCGGCGAGGTTCCAGTAGGTGATCGCCGGGGCGATGGCGTCCACGCGGTCGTCGTGGCCCGCCGTGAGCAGGGCGATCGCGCCGCCGTAGGACCCTCCGGCCATGCCGACGCGGGGGTCGCCCTTCCGGTCGAGCTCGACCTGGGGTTGCTTCGCCAGCCAGTCGATGAGCTTCGAGACGTCGGCGACCTCGCCCTCGGGGTCGTTCAGGCCGATCTTCCCGTTCGACGTGCCGAAGCCGCGGGCCGACCAGGTCAGGACCGCGTAGCCGTCCCGGGCGAGGCCCTCGGCCTGCTGCCGTACGTCGTTCTTGCTGCCGCCGAAGCCGTGCCCGAGCAGGACGGCGGGGCGGCGGCCGGTTGCGCCGGAGGTGAAGTACGAGGTGTCGATGCGGACGCCGTCGCCGGTGGGCAGCGTCCGGTCTTCGCGGTGGACCGGGGGCGTCTCGTCGTTCGCGACGGCCGTCCACGTTCCCGCGCCCGCGAGCACGACGACGGCGGCCCCGGCGGCGAGGAGCCTCCGGGGCCTCCGAAGCAGCCCGTTCAGCCCGGGCAGTCGAAGATCCATGCGTCAACGGTACGGGGTGAACCTGTCGAACAGTTGTCGACCGGAGGCCGAAGTAGTACCCCTCCCAGAGGATTAGGCGGGGCCTTCGGCGTACCGCGGGTGGTGTACGGCGCCGGCTCGGTGTGCACTCACTCTTCCCTGCCTTGTGGCGGCGGGCCGGGGTCGGCAGGAACCGGGCGGGGGAGGCTTCCCGCGGTTCCCGCGGGAACCGCGGGAAGCCCCCCGGTGGTCGCCTCAGTGGTTGCGTGGGAAGCCCAGGTCCACGCCCGTGGGAGCGTCGGCCGGGTCCGGCCAGCGGGTGGTGACGACCTTGCCGCGGGTGTAGAAGTGCGTGCCGTCGTTGCCGTAGATGTGGTGGTCGCCGAAGAGCGAGTCCTTCCAGCCGCCGAAGGAGTGGTAGCCCACGGGGACCGGGATCGGGACGTTGACGCCGACCATGCCGGCCTCGACCTCCAGCTGGAAGCGGCGGGCCGCGCCGCCGTCCCGGGTGAAGATCGCTGTGCCGTTGCCGAACGGCGACGCGTTGACGATGTCCAGGGCCTCCTCGTAGGTCTCCGTGCGCAGCACGCACAGGACCGGGCCGAAGATCTCGTCCTGGTAGGCCTTCGCGGACGTGGGCACCTTGTCGAGCAGCGAGATGCCGATCCAGTGGCCGTCCTCGAAGCCGTCGACCGTGTAGCCGGTGCCGTCCAGGACCACCTCGGCACCCTCGGCCGCCGCGCCCTCGACGTAGGAGGCGACCTTGTCGCGGTGCACCTGGGTGATCAGCGGGCCCATCTCGGAGGCCGGGTCGTCACCGGGGCCGATCTTGATCTTCTCGGCGCGCTCCCGGATCTTCTCCACCAGTTCGTCGCCGATCGAGCCGACCGCGACGACCGCGGAGATGGCCATGCAGCGCTCGCCGGCGGAGCCGTAGGCGGCCGACACGGCGGCGTCGGCGGCGGCGTCGAGGTCGGCGTCCGGGAGGACCAGCATGTGGTTCTTGGCGCCGCCGAGGGCCTGGACGCGCTTGCCGTTCGCGGAGGCGGTGCTGTGGATGTAGCGGGCGATCGGGGTCGAGCCGACGAAGGAGACGGCCTTGACGTCCGGGTGCTCCAGGAGGCGGTCGACGGCCACCTTGTCGCCGTGGACGACGTTGAAGACACCGTCCGGCAGGCCGGCCTCCGACAGCAGCTCGGCGATCTTCAGCGATGCCGACGGGTCCTTCTCGGACGGCTTCAGCACGAAGGTGTTGCCGCACGCGATGGCGAGGGGGAACATCCACATCGGCACCATCGCCGGGAAGTTGAACGGCGTGATGCCCGCGACGACGCCGAGCGGCTGGCGGATGGACGAGACGTCCACGCGGCTCGCCACCTGCGTCGACAGCTCGCCCTTCAGCTGGACGCTGATGCCGCAGGCCAGGTCGACGATCTCCAGGCCGCGGGCCACCTCGCCGAGGGCGTCGCTGTGCACCTTGCCGTGCTCGGCGGTGATCAGCTCTGCGATCGCGTCCCGGTTGGCGTCCAGCAGCGCGCGGAACGTGAACAGGATCGAGGTGCGCTGGGCCAGCGAGGACTGGCCCCAGGTCAGGTAGGCCTCCTTGGCGGCGGCCACCGCCGCGTCCACCTCGTCGGCCGAGGCGAACGCGACCTTCGTCGTCACCTCGCCGGTCGCCGGGTTGGTCACCGGTCCGTATGTGCCCGAGGCGCCTTCGACGGTCTTGCCGCCGATCCAGTGGTTGACGGTCTTCGTCATGGCCGGGAACTCCTTCACAGATGGCGGCGTCGGGTGGAGACGTGCCGTTCGTACAGCTCACGTGCCTTGACCGCGGACGGCCGTGTCGCGGTCTCGGCCACGGGTACATCCCACCAGGCCTGCGCGGGAGGCGCGCCCGACACTGTGTCTGCCGTTTGGGTCTCGACGTAGACACATGTGGGAGTGTCGGCCGCCCGGGCCTCGGCGAGGGCCTCCCGCAGGTCCCGTACGGTCTTCGCGCGCAGGACGCGCATGCCGAGGCTGGCCGCGTTGGCGGCGAGGTCCACGGGCAGCGGCGGCCCCGTGTACGCGCCGTCCTCGGCCGGGTAGCGGTAGGCGGTGCCGAACCGCTCGCCGCCCACCGACTCCGACAGGCCGCCGATGGACGCGTAGCCGTGGTTCTGGATGAGCAGGACCTTGATCGCGATGCCTTCCTGCACGGCCGTCACGAGTTCCGTCGGCATCATCAGGTAGGTGCCGTCCCCGACCAGCGCCCACACCGGCCGGTCGGGAGCGGCCATCTTCACGCCGATCGCGGCGGGGATCTCGTAGCCCATGCAGGAGTAGCCGTACTCCAGGTGGTACTGGTCGGGCGACCGGGTCCGCCAGAGTTTGTGCAGGTCGCCGGGGAGGGAGCCGGCGGCGTTGATCAGGATGTCCGACTCGTCGGCGAGTTCGTCCAGGGCGCCGAGGACCTGGGGCTGGGTCGGCCGGATATCCGGTTCGTCCACCTCGTAGCAGGCGTCGACGCGCTGCTCCCAGCGCTCCTTGTCCTCGGTGTACTCGGTGGCGTAGGTGCCGGCGACCCGGTGCGCGTGCATCCGGAGGGCCTCGGTGAGCTCCTGCAGGCCGCTGCGGGCGTCCGCGACCAGAGGCTGCCCGGCGAGCTTGTGGCCGTCGAAGGGGGCGATGTTGAGGTTGAGGAACCGGACGTCCGGGTTGCTGAACAGGGTGCCGGAGGCGGTGGTGAAGTCGGTGTAGCGGGTGCCGACGCCGATCACCAGGTCGGCGGTGCGGGCGAGTTCGTCGGCCGTGGCCGTTCCGGTGTGGCCGACGCCGCCGACGTCCTGGGGGTGGTCGTGGCGCAGGGAGCCCTTGCCGGCCTGGGTGGAGGCGACCGGGATGCCGGTGGTCCCGGCGAACTCGGCCAGGGCCTCCTCGGCGCGGCTGTGGTGGACGCCGCCGCCCGCGATGACCAGGGGCCGCCTGGCCGCCCGGATGGTCCGCACGGCCTCGGCGAGTTCGGTCGGGTCGGCGCCGGGCCGCCGTACGGTCCAGACGCGCTCGGCGAAGAACTCCCCGGGCCAGTCGTACGCCTCGGCCTGCACGTCCTGGGGCAGGGCGAGGGTGACGGCGCCGGTCTCGACGGGGTCGGTGAGCACCCGCATCGCGTTGAGCGCCGAGGGGATCAGGGCCTCGGGCCGGGTGATCCGGTCGAAGTACCTCGACACCGGGCGCAGGCAGTCGTTGACCGACACGTCACCGGCGTACGGGACTTCGAGCTGCTGCAGGACCGGGTCGGCGGGGCGGGTCGCGAACACGTCACCGGGCAGGAGCAGCACCGGAAGGTGGTTGATGGTCGCGAGGGCTGCGCCGGTGACGAGGTTGGTGGCTCCCGGGCCGATGGACGTCGTCACCGCGTGTGTGGACAGCCGGTTGGACTGCCGGGCGTAGCCGACCGCCGCGTGCACCATGGCCTGTTCGTTGCGGCCCTGGTGGTACGGCATCTCCGCGGCGTGCTCCAGGAGCGCCTGGCCGATTCCGGCGACGTTGCCGTGGCCGAAGATGCCCCAGGTGGCGCCGATGAGCCTCCGCCGGACCCCGTCGCGCTCGGTGTACTGGGCGGCGAGGAAGCGGACGAGAGCCTGGGCCATGGTCAACCTGGTCGTCTTCAGGGTCATCGGTACCCCTCCGTGTGATCCGGGTGGAAGCAGATCCGCCACTCCCGTGTCTCCCCCGGGCCGGCCATCACGTTCAGGTAGTACATGTCGTGGCCGGGCTGGGCGATCGACGGGCCGTGCCAGCCGTCGGGGACGAGGACTGCGTCTCCGGAGCGGACCTCCGTGAGGACGTCGGATCCGCCCTCGCGGGAGGGGAATACGCGCTGATAGCCGAAACCGTTCGGACCGTCGATCTCGAAGTAGTAGATCTCCTCCAGCTCCGACTCCTCGCCCGGCCGGTGCTCGTCGTGCTTGTGCGGCGGGTACGAGGACCAGTTGCCGCCGGGCGTGATCACCTCGACCGCGATGAGTCTGTCGCAGTCGAAGGCGTCGGCCGAGGCGAAGTTGCGGACGCGGCGCGTGCAGGTGCCGCTGCCGCGCTCTTCGACGGGGACCTCCGGCGCGGGGCCGTAGCGGGCGGGGAGTTGTCGCTCGCACTTCGCTCCTGCCAAAGCAAAGCGGCCTCCCGCGCCGGAGGCGATCTGGACCCGGGCGTCACGGGGCGCGTACGCGAAGTCGGTGACCGACGCGAACACGCTCTGCCTGCCCGAGAGGTGGAACTCCTCTTCTTCGACGCGCACGGTGCACGCGCCGTTCAGGGGCAGCACGATCCACTCGCTGTCCCCGGTGGTGAAGATGTGGGTGCCGCCCGGTGACAGCTCCACGATCCGCAGCGCGCTGTGCGTCCAGCCGGCCCGCTCGGGGCCGATGTCCAGGACGTGGTTCACGTCGGTGGTGGCGCCCTTGGGGACGTACAGCTCTCTGGTCATGCCACGGCCCTCACAGCAGTCCGACGGCGGTGTCCACGGCGGCGGCCACGTCGCCGTCCGCCGGGTACAGCAGCGAACGCCCCACGACCAGCCCGCACACGGTGGGCAGTTGGAGAGCGCCGCGCCACTTCTCGTACGCCCCGGCCTGCTCCTCGGCGGAGCCGCCCACCTCGCCGCCGAGCAGCACGGCGGGCAGGGTGGACGTCGCCATGACCTCGGCCATGTCGTCGGGGTTGTCGGTGACCGGGACCTTCAGCCAGGTGTAGGCGGAACTGCCGCCGAGACCCGAGGCGATGGCGATCGACTTGGTGACGGCCTCGGCGGACAGGTCGTTGCGCAGCCGGCCCTGCTCGTCGCGGCGGCTGATGAACGGCTCGACGAAGACGGGGAGCTTGCGCGCCGCCATGGCGTCGACGGCCCGGGCGGTGGACTCCAGGGTGGTCAGCGAACCGGGGTCGTCGTGGTCGATGCGCAGGAGCAGCTTGCCCGCGTCGAAGCCGAGGCGCTCGATGTCCTCGGGGCGGTGGCCGGTGAAGCGGTCGTCGAGTTCGAAGCTCGCGCCCTGGAGACCGCCTCGGTTCATCGAGCCCAGGACGACCTTGCCGTCGAGGGCGCCGAGCAGGAGCAGGTCGTCGAGGATGTCGGCGGTGGCGAGGACGCCGTCCACGCCCGGGCGGGACAGCGCCAGGCAGAGGCGTTCGAGGAGGTCGGCCCGGTTGGCCATGGCCATGCTGCGGCCGCCGGCGCCGAGGGCGCCGCGGGCCGGGTGGTCGGCGGCGACGATCATCAGACGGCCGCTCGAGTTCAGCAGCGGACGGCGGGGGCGGCGGGCCGCGGCCTCGGCGATCGCCTCCGGGTGGCGGCTGCGCAGGCGGACGAGTTCGGAGATGTCGACGGTCACCGGACGGCCCCCGCGGTGACGGCCGCCTCGATCTCGTCCGGCGTGGGCATCGCGGAGGAGCACTCCAGACGGGAGGCGACGATGGCACCGGCGGCGTTGGCGTGCCGCATGGTCTTCTCCAGGTCCCAGCCCGACAGCAGGCCGTGGACGAGACTGCCGCCGAAGGCGTCGCCGGCGCCGAGGCCGTTGAGGACGTTCACCGGCAGCGGCTGAACCTCGGCGCTCTCGCCGGCGCTGTTCACCGCGAGGACGCCCTTGGGGCCCTGCTTGACGACGGCCAGTTCGACACCGGCGTCCAGGAGGGCGCGGGCGGCGGCGTGGGGTTCGCGCACTCCGGTGGCGACCTCCACCTCGTCGAGATTGCCGACCGCGACGGTGGTGTGGCGCAGGGCCTCCTCGTAGAAGGGGCGGGCCGCGCCGGGGTCGGTCCAGAACATGGGGCGCCAGTCGAGGTCGAAGACCGTGGCGCCGGCCTTGGCGCGGTGCGCGAGGGACGCGAGGGTCGCCGTCCGGCTCGGCTCCTCGCTCAGGCCCGTACCCGTGACCCAGAAGACGTGTGCCTCGCGGATGGCGTCGAGGTCGAGCTCGTGGGCGTCGATCTCCAGGTCGGGCGCCTTGGGCTGCCGGTAGAAGTACAGCGGGAAGTCGTCCGGCGGGAAGACCTCGCAGAAGGTGACCGGGGTGGGCAGACCAGGGACCGGGGTGACCCAGCGGTCGTCCACGCCGAACCCCTTCAGGGCCTCGCGGAGGTAGGCGCCGAAGGGGTCGTCGCCGGTGCGGGTGATCACTGCCGTCCGCCGTCCCAGGCGGGCCGCGGCGACCGCGACGTTGCTCGCCGAACCGCCGAGGAACTTGCCGAAGGACGTGACCTGCGGCAGCGGGACGCCGGTCTGGAGCGGATACAGATCCACTCCGATCCGTCCCATGGTGATCAGGTCGTACGCCATCGGTGTCCCCTCGAATGCTCGGCTCTCCCCGGTGTTGTAGCCCCCTCTCGAAGCCCTGTCAATGTTTTGTCCGGACATTCGGACCAGATCATGACAGCGCTTTCCGCATGTCTACGTCCGTGTCCTCACAGTTCCGTAGTCTTCAGCCCCGCCTCCCGCCTCGCCTCTCCGGGCGGCTGCCGACCGGACCCGGGTGCCGCGTCAAGACACCCCGCCGGTACTCCGGCGGCCGCCTTTGCCGCGGGAATGTCACAAACGCCTCCTCCGTGTCACACGTGTCGCGAGTACGCGGGTCTTCCGTCACACCCGGCGCACAGGCCCTGCCCGGCGTCACGGGGCGTCGTTGACCGGACACAGGCTTGTTGATCGCCAGCGCAGCGCCCGGCTCCCCCGGACGGCCGTCCACGGCCGCCGCCGTGGTGCGCGCGGGGAGGTGCACGTCATGACCGACCGAAGGCTCTGGTCCTACAAGGAGATCGCGGCGCACATCCGGGTGCAGCCGGACACCGTGCGGTCCTACCGCAAACACGGGCTGCTGCCCCCGCCCGACCACGTGGAGGGCGGCAAGCCCTACTGGTACGCCGACACGGTCCGGGCCTGGGTCGCCGCCAGGCCCGGCAACCGCGGCCGAAGAGCCGACTGACCCCGTCGGCCTGCCCCGGCCTCGTGCCCCACCCTCGGGCGGGGCACCGTCGTCGGCCGGTGCGTCAGCTCCACGGCTCGATGACCGTCGCACCCGCTCCCGGCGCCGTCCCCATCGCCGCCAGCGCGGACGGGACCTCCTCCAGCGTGATCGTCGACGTCACCAGCAGGTCGGGGCGCAGCACGCCGCTGCGGACCAGTTCCAGCATCGGCGGGTAGCTGTGGGCGGCCATGCCGTGGCTGCCGAGGAGTTCGAGCTCCAGGGCGATCGCGCGGGCCATCGGTACGGGTGTCGTGCCGGTCGGCGAGGGCAGCAGGCCGACCTGGACGTGCCGGCCGCGGCGGCGCAGGCCGTTCACGGAGGCGGCGCATGTGCCGGGTGAGCCCAGCGCGTCGAGGGAGAGGTGGGCACCGCCGCCCGTCAGCTCACGGACCACGGCCGCGGTGTCCGGCACGGCCGCCGCGTCGACACACCGCGCCGCCCCGAACGTCCGCGCCAGATCCAGGGCGCCGGGCGACACGTCGACGGCCACGACCCGGGCGCCCGAGGCGGCCGCGATCATCACGGCCGAGAGCCCGACCCCGCCGCAGCCGTGCACCGCGACCCACTCCCCCGCCTTGACCCGCCCCTGCTGCACCACCGCCCGGTACGCCGTGGCGAACCGGCAGCCGAGCGAGGCCGCCGTCGCGAAGGACAACTCCCCGGGCAGCGCCACGAGGTTCACGTCGGCGTGGTCCAGCGCCACGTACTGGGCGAAGGAGCCCCAGTGGGTGAAGCCGGGCTGGGTCTGGCGCTCGCACACCTGGTGGTCGCCCGCCGCGCAGGACGGGCAGGTGCCGCAGGCGCAGATGAACGGCACGGTGACCCGGTCGCCGGGCCGCCACCGGGTCACCCGGGAGCCCACCGCCTCGACGACCCCGGCGAGTTCGTGCCCGGGCACGTGCGGCAGTGCGATGTCCGGGTCGTGGCCCTGCCAGCCGTGCCAGTCGCTGCGGCACAGCCCGGTGGCCTCGACCCGCACGACGACTCCGTGCTCGGCGGGCCGCGGGTCCGCGACGTCCCGCACCTCGGCCGCTTCCCCGTACCGCTCGACCACCACGGCCCGCATGGGCCCACCCGCCTTTCGTTCCTGCCGTGCCCGGAGCTCCCGGGGGTGCCGGGTGCCCCCGCGCTCTCGCGTTCAGCACCTCGGGGGAACGCTAGCGGGCACCGGGGGACACTGCGGACCGGGCTCGGCGCCGCCGCCCGGGTCAGCCGGCCGATGCCCCGACCTTGTCCCGGGCCGGTTCCGTTTCCCCCGCCGGGCGTTCCGCCTCCGCCTCGCTCAGGCCGAAGCGCTCGTGGAAACGGCGCAGGGGGCCCGGGGCCCACCACGTGGCGCGGCCGGTGAGGCGCATGACCGCGGGGACCAGGAGGCTGCGGACGATCATCGCGTCCATCAGGACCGCCAGGGCGATGCCCAGGCCGAGCATCTTGGTGTTGGTGACCCGGGACGTGCCGATCGCGACCATGACCACGGCCAGGATGACCGCCGCGGCCGTGATCAGCCCGCCGGTGCGTGCCAGGCCGTGGCGGACGGCCTGGTCGTGGTCGCCGGTGCGTTCGTACTCCTCCTTGATGCGGGAGAGCAGGAACACGCCGTAGTCCATGGAGAGACCGAAGGCCACGCAGAACATCAGGACCGGGAGGGTCGTCTCTATGGAGCCGGGGCTGGTGAAGCCGAGCAGGCCGGACAGGTGGCCGTCCTGGAAGACCCAGACGACCGCGCCGAACATGGCCGTCAGGCTGAGCGCGTTGAGGACGACCGCCTGGATCGGTATGAGCACGCTGCCCGTGAGGAGGAAGACCAGGAGCAGCGTGACGATCGTGATGAAGACCGCCGCGAGCGGCAGGCGCTCCCCTATGGCGTCCTTGGAGTCGACCAGGACGGCCGCGGTGCCGGTCACCTTGGTGTCGAAGGGGGCCCGGGTCTCGCGCAGGTCGCCGACGAGACGCTGGGCCGCGTCGCCCACCGCCTCGCCCTTCGGCAGCACCGTGAAGTACGCCGAGTCGCCTTTCACCAGCGGTCCGTCGACCCGCAGCACGTCGGGCAGTGCGGCGATGCGCTCCTTGTAGGCGCCGTACTGCGCCTCGGTGGCGCGGCCCTCGGCGAGCACGTCGAGGCCGCCGCCGGGGCTGCCCGGGAAGCCCTCCCGGATGTGCTGCTGCACGATGTGGGACTCGGAGGTCGACGGCAGCTGGCGGTCGTCGGCGGTGCCGAACCGCACGCCCAGGAAGGGCAGTCCGAGCAGGACGAGGACGACTGTGGTGCCGAGGGCGAAGAACGGGGCGCGGCGCATGACGAGCGTCGCCGTGCGGGCCCAGGCCCTGCCCTGCCGGCCGGCGGGCTCCGGCCGGTGTCCGCGCCGGATCAGGCGGCGCAGGTCCAGGGCATCGACCCGGTGGCCCAGCAGGATCAGCGCCGCCGGGAGCAGGATCAGCGCGGACGCGGCCGCCAGCAGCACCACGGCGATCCCGGCGTAGGCGAAGGAGCGCAGGAAGTACTGCGGGAAGACCAGCATCGCCGCCAGGGAGACCGCGACCGTGAGGGCGGAGAACAGCACGGTGCGGCCGGCTGTGCGCAGGGTCGTGCCGATCGCGGTCAGGGGTTCGGCGCCCGTGGCCAGTTCCTCGCGGAAGCGGCGGACGATGAAGAGCGCGTAGTCGATGGCGAGGCCCAGGCCGAGGGCCGTGGTGAGGTTGATCGCGAACACGGAGACGTCGGTCAGCTCGGTGAGGCCGCGCAGGATGGCGTTCGTCCCGAGGATGGCGACGATGCCGATGCCGAGCGGCAGCAGGGCCGCGACGGCGCTGCCGAAGACCATCACGAGCAGCACCAGCGTCACGGGCAGGGCGATGAGCTCGGCCCGGGTGAGGTCCTCCTGGATGACCGTCTGCATCTCGTGCCGTACGGCGACCGGGCCACCGATGGTGACCTCCACCGGGCCGTGCGTGCCGCGGAAGTGGGGCGCGAGGCGCTCCAGGGTCTCGCCGGCGGTCTTCTCGTCGCCTGTGATGCGGGCGGCTATCAGCGCCTCGTGTCCGTCCTCGGCGCGCAGGGCCGGGGCGCCGGACTGCCAGTAGGAGCCGACGCCGGTGACCCCCCGCTCGCCCGCCAGGCGCTGGGTGAGCCGCTCGGCCTCGGCGGCGACGGCCGGGGCGTCGACCGAGGCGTCGCCCGCGTCGAGCAGGAGCAGCAGGTTGGGCTGGGAGCCGGGGAACTCGCGCTCCAGGGCCTTGGTGGCGTATGTGGACTCGGCGGCCGGGTCCTCCCAGCCGCCGGCGCCGAGCCGGTCGGCGACACCGCTGCCGGCCAGCACCGCGAGGGCGGTGAGCACCAGCGCCACCAGCAGCGACAGTCTGGGCCGGGCGGTGACGAATCGGGTCCAGCCTCCGACGCGCGGTGGTGTGTTGACTTCGGTCATCGTGCGGTGTCCCCTTCACCGTGACCCGTGTCCAGGCGCAGCCTGGCAGCGCGGGGCTGCCATAGACTGGCAAACACGAGAGATCGCTCGCATTCCTGCCGACCCCAGAATGCGAGCGACCACTCGCGTTTGTCAATCGCGTTCCGAGACCTGGGGATGACGCGTGCCCGAGAAGACCGAGAAAGCCGGT